>NZ_JBWKYF010000001.1:0-271986 GCF_059423605.1 Variovorax sp. GW460-12-1-14-LB1 | reverse complement strand
CCGCTACGGCGGGGGCGGTGGCAGCGCGAGCAAGGACACCTTCGCCAGCCCACCCGTGCCACCGCAGAAGACCGCGCCGTCGCACGGCCTGCGCTCAGGCATGCAGGTGTTCCACAACAAGTTCGGCGAGGGCACGGTGACCGCGCTCGAAGGCACCGGCGACGATGCGCGGGCGCAGGTGAAGTTCGCGCGCCACGGCGTGAAGTGGCTGGCGCTGTCGGTGGCGAAGCTCACGCCGGTCTGAGGCCGGCGGTCCCGCTTGCCCGAAAGGGCAGCGGGCGATGCCCGCTCAGTTCGCGTCGAAGCTGTCGCGGAACGTGAACCAGGTCGAGGCCAGCGACATGGCCGCCAGCACCAGCGCGGTGCCGATCATCAGGATGTTGCCGATCGCCAGGGCCGCGCCGTCGGAGCCCATGGCGCCGACGCCGATCAGCACGGTGGCGAGCAGGCCGATGGCGATGCCCGCGAGCATGAACACGCCGAACCACGCCAGGCCGAACAGCGCGTAGGCGCCGAAGTTGCGGAACAGCGCGACGATGCTGAAGAAGACGCTCTTCACCGGCTCCACGCGGTGCCAGTGCACCAGCGCCGGCGCATGCCACATGGCCAGCGACAGCGGCAGGTTCAGGCACATCAACAGCGTGCGCGCCGTGAGGAACTCGCTGCTCTTCATGACCTCGGGCGTCACCACCTCGTCGAACAGGTAGGCGCGCATGAGCTGGCCGCCGTCGACCAGCGCCGTCAGCGTGACGGCCAGCACGAAGTACACGGCCGAGATCACGCCCAGCACCACCAGCGAGCGCCATTCGGTGCGCATGGCGTCGAACACCGCGATGAACATGGCCGAGCCCGTGGGGCGGCCCAGATCGCCCGCGTTGCCCAGGCCATCGGCGTTGTCGGTTGCGGCCACCGAGGTCGCGACCATCAGGCCGAGCGTCATGAAGGGCAGCAGGATCGGGGCGAGCACGCTGCCGAGCAGCGGCAGCATCGACACCGTCGAGATCATCGCCATCAGCAGGAAGAACAGCGAGATGAAGGCCAGCGGCTGGCGCCAGAAGGTCTTGAGTCCGAGGCGGACCCAGTCGAAGCCGGTGCGCGCCGGCACGAGGTGGAGTTTCATGTGGGGGGTCAGAAGGTGTGAATGAATCCGGCGTGGCCGAGCAGGCCGCCCAGACGCGCCCAATCAAGGCGCAAAGCGCAGCCATAGCTTGGGCTATGGCGAGCATTTGCAACGCAGAGTGGGTGTGTCTGGGCGGGATGAGCGGGCATGGCGGGTTCGGTCACACCTTCTTTAGGCTGCCAGCGCCGGCTCGAGGACGTGGGCGATGGCGTGCGGGTGGGTGGCGCGCTCGCGCAGCACGCGCTCGAAGTGCGTCGGGTCGTGGGGCTTGAGCATGCTGGCCTCGCGCGGCAGGTGGAAGTCCCACAGGCGCGAGATCCAGAAGCGCAGCGCGGCGGCGCGCAGCATCGCGGGCAGCAGGGCGCGCTCGGAGGTGTTCAACCTGCGCACGCTCTCATACGCGGCGAGCAGGGCGTCGGCGCGGGCGGCGTCGTGCCGGCCGCTGGCCAGGTCGATGGCCCAGTCGTTCAGGCACACGGCCAGGTCGAACAGCCAGGTGTCGGTGCCGGCGAAGTAGAAGTCGAACACGCCCGTGAGGCGCGGCGGCGCATCGGGCTCGCCGCCGGTCGCGAACATCACGTTGTCGCGGAACATGTCGGCATGCACCGGGCCGCGCGGCAGCGCCGCGTAGGCCGACGATTCGGCGACGTGGTTCTGGTAGGCCAGCTCGGCGCGCAGCAGCGCGGACTGCGCCTCGTCCATGTGGGGCAGCACCACCGGGGCGGTTTCGTTCCACCAGGGCAGGCCGCGCAGATTGGGCTGGATGCGCGGGTAGTCGCGCCCGGCCAGGTGCATGCGGGCCAGCATGGCGCCCAGTTCGGCGCAGTGGGCGGCCGTGGGGGCCAGCTCGCTGCGGCCCGACAGCTTCTGCACCAGCGCCGCGGGCTTGCCGGCCACGCGGTGCAGCAGCTCGCAGGGCGCCTGCGCGGGAATCGACAGCGCATGGCCGGTCGGCGGCGCCACGGCCGGATCGGCCACGGGCGCGGGCACCGGCAGGCCGGCACCGGCCAGGTGCTTCATCAGGCAAAGGTAGTACGGCAGCTGCTCGGCGCTCAGGCGCTCGAACAGCGTCAGCACGAATTCGCCCGACTCGGTGGTGGCGAAGTAGTTGGTGTTCTCGATGCCGCCCTCGATGCCGCGCAGCTCGCGCAGGGCGCCCATGCCAAGGCGCTGGACGAGCGCGTCTGCCTCGCCGAACTGAACTTCGGTAAAAACTGCCATGGCGATGCTCAGCGCCGGACGGCGGCTGCGGGAGAAAAGAGGGAGGGCGGGAAGGAGAACGGCGACGTCACGGTCAGAACTTCAGCACGTTCCAGACACGCGGGCCGTTGCCGCCGCTGTTCGCGTCGCCGGTCGTGCCGGGGCGGGCGCTGCCGCCGTCGTTGGGCAGCACTTCGTAACCGGGCATGTTCGACTTGGGCTTGACGTTGATGCTCTGCGTGCGGCCGCCGTAGCGCACCTCGTCGACCGAGGCGCCGCTGTCTTCCGTGTGGATGTGCTCGACCTTCTGGTTGCGTCGGCCGTCGGCCTGCTCCTGATTTTGTAGCGGTTCCGCCGGGGCCGGCTTGGCGGCGGGCGCGGCCGGCGCCTGCGCGAGGGCGGCAACGGGGGTGGCGAAAGCCAGCGCCAGCAGGATGCGGCGGGCGACCAGGAGTGGGGAGCTAGGCATGCACGGATTGTAGGCGTGCACCCGCTGGCGGCGTGTCGGCCGCCAGCCGACCCTGGTGTCGTTCCGGACGCCGGTCCGGGCACGGCAAAATGCCCCGATGACCGACAAGAAAACGCTGCTGCTCGTCGATGGCTCGAGCTACCTGTACCGGGCCTTCCACGCGATGCCCGATCTGCGCGCCGTGCCCGGCGACCCCAAGAGCCCGGCCACCGGGGCGATCCGGGGCATGATCAACATGATGACCGCGCTGCGCCGCGAGGTGCGCGCCGACTACGCGGCCTGCATCTTCGACGCCCCCGGCAAGACCTTCCGCGACGACTGGTACCCCGAGTACAAGGCCAACCGCTCGCCGATGCCCGACGACCTGCGCAGCCAGATCGACCCCATCCACGAAGTGGTCAGGCTGCTGGGCTGGCCGGTGATCACCGTGCCCGAGGTCGAGGCCGACGACGTGATCGGCACGCTCGCCAAGGTGGCGGCCGCGCAGGGCGTCGAGGTGATCGTGTCCAGCGGCGACAAGGACCTGAGCCAGCTGGTCGACGAGCACATCACCATCATCGACACGATGAACGGCAAGAAGCGCGACATCGCCGGCGTGACGGCCGAGTTCGGCGTGCCGCCCAGCCTCATGGTCGACTACCAGACGCTCATCGGCGACACGGTCGACAACGTGCCGGGCGTGCCCAAGGTCGGCCCCAAGACGGCCGCCAAGTGGCTGCTCGAATACGGCTCGCTCGATGCGCTGGTCGAACGCGCCGCCGAAGTGAAGGGCGCCGCCGGCGAGAACCTGCGCCAGGCGCTCGACAAGCTGCCGCTGAGCAAACGCCTCGTCACCATCCGTACCGACTGCGACCTGAACGGCCATATCGAAGGCCTGCCCTCGCTCGAAGGCCTGCCCGTCGGCGCGCCGCAGACGGCCGAGCTGAAGCCCTTCTACGAGAAGTTCGGTTTCAAGAGCCTGGTCAAGTCGCTCGAAGCACAGGAAGTGCCGCCCGAGCTGATCGAAGAGAACGCCAAGAAGAAGGCCGCCAAGGTCGACCGCGACCAGGGCGGCCTGTTCGACGAGCCTTCCGAGCTGGACGCCCAAGAGGCCGCCGCGCCCGCGAGCAACCTCAAGTACGACACCATCATGGAGTGGGCGCAGTTCGACGCCTGGATCGCCAAACTCGAGGTCGCCGAACTCACGGCCATCGACACCGAGACCACCTCGCTGGACGAAATGGTGGCGCAGATCGTGGGCATCAGCTTCAGCGTCACGCCAGGCGAAGCGGCCTACATTCCGCTCACGCACAACTACCCCGACGCACCCGCGCAGCTGCCCATCGACGAGGTGCTCGCCAAACTCAAGCCCTGGCTCGAAAACGCCGACAAGAAAAAGCTCGGCCAGCACATCAAGTACGACCGCCACGTGTTCGCCAACCACGGCATCGAGGTGCAGGGCTACGCGCACGACACCATGCTGCAAAGCTACGTGCTCGAAGTGAACAAGCCGCACGGCCTGTCGTCCCTGGCCGAACGCCACCTGGGGCGCAGCGGCATCTCCTACGAGGACCTGTGCGGCAAGGGCGCGCACCAGATCCCGTTCAGCCAGGTCGACATCGCCAAGGCCGCCGAGTACTCGTGCGAAGACAGCGACCAGACGCTCGACGTGCACCGCACGCTGTGGCCCCTGCTGCAGAAGGAAGAAAAGCTGGCCTACATCTACCAGCTCGAAATGGATTCGAGCGAGGCGCTGTACCGCATCGAGCGCAACGGCGTGTTGATCGATGCGCCCACGCTGGCCGCGCAGAGCCACGACCTGGGCACGCGCATCATGGCGCTGGAGCAGGAGGCCTACGACATCGCGGGCCAGCCCTTCAACCTCGGTTCGCCCAAGCAGATCGGCGAGATCTTCTTCACCAAGCTGGGCCTGCCCGTGGTCAAGAAGACGCCGAGCGGCGCGCCCAGCACCGACGAAGAAGTGCTCGAGAAGCTGGCCGAAGACTATCCGCTGCCCGCCAAGATCCTCGAGCACCGCGGCCTCTCGAAGCTCAAGGGCACCTACACCGACAAGCTCGGCCAGCTGGCCAACCCGCGCACCGGCCGCGTGCACACGCACTATGCGCAGGCGGTGGCCGTCACGGGCCGCCTGAGCAGCAACGACCCCAACCTGCAGAACATCCCGATCCGCACGCCCGAAGGCCGGCGCGTGCGCGAGGCCTTCGTGGCGCCGGCGGGCAGCGTGATCGCCAGCGCCGACTACTCGCAGATCGAGCTGCGCATCATGGCCCACATCAGCGGCGACGAGTCGCTGCTGCGCGCCTTCACGGACGGCGTCGACGTGCACCGCGCCACGGCCGCCGAGGTGTTCGGCACCACGCCCGACCAGGTGTCCAGCGAGCAGCGCCGCTATGCCAAGGTCATCAACTTCGGGCTCATCTACGGCATGAGCAGCTTCGGCCTGGCGAAGAACCTGGGCATCGAGACCAAGGCCGCGGCCTCGTACATCGATCGCTACTTTGCGCGCTACCCGGGCGTGAAGACCTACATGGACCAGATCGTGGAGTTCGCGCGCGACAAGGGCTATGTCGAGACCGTGTTCGGCCGGCGCCTCTACCTGAGCGAGATCAACGGCGGCAACGGCCCCCGCAAGAAGGCGGCCGAGCGCCAGGCCATCAACGCGCCGATGCAGGGCACGGCGGCCGACCTCATCAAGCTCAGCATGGTCAAGGTACAGAACGTGCTTGACGAAGAAAAGCGCGCCACCCGAATGATCATGCAGGTGCACGACGAACTGGTGTTCGAAGTGCCCGAGGCCGAGGTCGAATGGGTGCGCACCGAAATCCCGCGCCTGATGGCCGGCGTGGCGGCGCTCAAGGTGCCGCTGCTCGCCGAGATCGGCGTCGGTCCCAACTGGGACAAGGCCCACTGATCCTCACTGATCCACGTTCGCACGATCCCCAAGAGACAAACGACAGAAAGAAGAAACACGCCCATGAAACTCCAGCCCCGCACCTTCCTGCTCGCCGCCGTCTGCGCGGCCTTCCTCGGCACCGCTTCCGCTGCCCCCGATGCCCGCATCGCCGCGCTGGCCGCCAAGGAAAAGCCCGCCCTGCTCGAGACGCTGAAGGAGCTGGTCTCCATCGAGTCGGGCAGCCGCGACATCGAAGGCCTCGAGAAAATCTCCGACCTCATCGCCGCCAAGTTCAAGGCGCTGGGCGGCGAAGTGGAGCTCATCGACCCGAGCGCCGACGCCTACCGCATGGAAGACACGCCCGAAAAAATCGGCCGCGTGGTGCGCGCCACCTTCAAGGGCACGGGCACGAAGAAGATCATGCTCATCGCGCACATGGACACGGTCTACACCGTGGGCATGCTCAACAAGCAGCCGTTCCGCGTCGACGGCGACAAGGCCTACGGCCTGGGCATCGCCGACGACAAGCAGGGCGTGGCCGTCATCACGCACCTGGTGTCGATGTTGCAGGCGCTGAAATTCAAGGACTACGGCACGCTCACCGTGCTGATCAACGGCGACGAGGAAATCAGCTCGCCGGGTTCGCGCGCGCTGCTCACCAAGCTCGGCGGCGAGCACGATGCGGTGCTGTCGCTCGAGGGTGCGTCGATCAAGGACGACAAGCTCTCGCTGGCCACCGCGGGCATTGCCTCGGTCACGCTGAACGTGGCGGGCAAGGCCTCGCACGCGGGCTCCGCGCCCGAACTGGGCGTGAACGCGCTGTACGAGCTGTCGCATCAGATCCTGCAGATGCGCGACCTGTCCGACCCGTCCACGGGCCTGAAGATGAACTGGACCATCTCCAAGTCGGGCACCAACCGCAACGTGATCCCGGCCAGCGCCACGGCGGGCGCCGACGTGCGCGTGCTCAAGGTGGCCGACTACGACCGCATCGAGCAGCAGGTGAACGAGCGCGTGAAGAAGCAGCTGGTGCCTGACGCCAAGGTCGAGCTGAAGTTCGAACGCCGCCGTCCGCCGCTCGAGGCCACCGACGCGTCGCGCGCGCTGGCCAAGCACGCGCAGGCCATCTACAAGGACGAGCTGGGCCGCCCGCTGGGCGCCGACGACAAGGCGGCCGGTGGCGGCACCGACGCGGCGTTCGCCTCGCTCAAGACCAAGGCGCCGGTCATCGAACGCTTCGGCCTGCAAGGCTTCGGCGCGCACACGGCCGACGCGGAGTACGTGCTGATCGACTCCATCGAGCCGCGCCTGTACCTGGGCGTGCGAATGGTGATGGACATCGCCACCGGCAAGACCACCGTCCGCTGACCGCCACTGACCGCTGTCGGCCATGCGGCTGCGCCACATCGAGGTCTTCAACGCGATCATGCTCGCGGGCAGCGTGAGCGCGGCCGCGCGGCTCATCAACATCACGCAGCCGGCCGTGAGCCGCACGCTGCAGCATGCCGAGCTGCAGCTGGGCTTCCCGCTGTTCCAGCGCGCCAAGGGGCGGCTCACGCCGACCACCGAGGCGCTCACGCTGTACCCGCACATCGAGCGGCTGTTCGCGCAGCTCGACGAGGTGCAGCGGCTGGCGGCGAACCTGCGCGCGGGCAACGACACGGGCGAGCTGCGCATCCTCAGCGTGCTCGCGCTGAGCTACGAAATCCTGCCGCGCGCGCTCAAGGCCTTTCGCGAGATGCATCCGGGCTATGCGATCACAGTCGAGTCGCTGCACTCGCCGCAGATCATGTCGGCGCTGCTGCTGCAGGAGGCCGATGTGGGCTTTGCCTTCAGCCCCGCGGTGCATCCCTCGCTCACGCAGGAGACCCTGGCCGACAGCCGCATGGTGTGCGTCGCGCCCAAGGGCATGCTGCCGCGCGCGCTGGTGCGCAACGGCTCGGTGGCCCTGCACGACCTCATCGACCGCCCGGTGATCGGCCTGGACGGCCGCGACCCGGTCGGCACCAGCCTGAGCCAGGCCTGCCGGCAGGCGGGCGTGGGTTTCCAGCAGGCCGTGGTCACGGTGCAGACCTACCACGCGGCGCTGGCCATGGCGCACCACGGACTGGGCGTGGCGCTGGTCGACGGCTGCACGGCGCGCTCGGCCGACCGTGCCAAGGTCGACGTGCTGACGCTGGAGCCGCACATTCCGGTGCCGGTGCGCGCGCTGCGTTTCGCGGGCCGGCCCGATTCGGTGGCGGTGCGCGGCATCACGCGCTGCATGCGCGAGGCCATCGAGCAGACCGCCTGAGAAAGATGCGGGGCATTCGCCTCGCGCCATAATCCGCGCCCATGCACGCCCTTCGAACCTTCTGCGCAATGCACCGACTGGTGCTGGCGTGGTTCATGGCGTCGCTGCTGGTCGCGGGCGCATCGCCGCTCGTGAACCCGCAGGCGATGGAACTCGTGTGTTCCGCCGCGGGCACCGTCAAGCTCATCGTGCAGAGCGACGACGGCGCCACCGAAGTCGGCATGGCGGCGATGGACTGCCCGCTGTGCATGGTCTCCGGTCCGCCGCCCGCCGCCGTGCAGGTGACGCTGCCCACGCCGCTGCCGCTGGGCCGCGCGCTGCAATCGATTCCCGCTGCCCGCCTTGCGGCAGCCACGGCCTCGCCGCTGCCGGCGCGCGGGCCGCCCACGCATCTCTCCTGAGCTTCGTCGTTCCTGCACCTGACGCCGCCTGAACGGGCCGCGCGGTGCGTTCCCGGTCGTTGTGCGGCCGGCGCTGCGCTTCATTGTTTTCGCCAGCGCCGTCGCAAGAGAGATGCCATGCCCACCCTTTCCCGTGCCCCCGCTTTGGGGCTGCTTGCCTTGTTCGGCGCCGTCCATGCGCCTGCTCATGCCCAGACCGCCGTGTCTTCGCTGCCCCCGATCGAGGTGGCCGACGACGCCCCGCGACCCAACGGCCGGCTCGACCTCGACTCGCCCGCCGACACCGCGAGCCGCCTGGGCCTCACGCCGCGCGAGACGCCCGCTTCCGTCACGGTGGTGAACCGCGCGGTGCTCGATGCGCGCGGCGCGCAGAACACGCAGGAGGCGCTGCGCGCCGTGCCCGGCGTGACCGCGCACGACGCGCCCGGCAACGTCGGCGTGAGCTACCGGGGCTTTGGCAGTGGCTCGATCGCACAGCTGTTCAACGGCATCAACCTGCAGTATTCGATCGCGGCGCGCCCGGTCGACAGCTGGATCTACGACCGCGTCGAGGCCATCGGCGGTCCGTCGAGCTTCCTGTTCGGTTCGGGTGCGCTGGGCGGCTCGATCAACTACATCACCAAGGCGCCCGAGCGCAGCGACTTCGCCGAAGCACAGCTGCGCCTGGGCACGCAGAACCTGAAAGAGGCTTCGTTCGGATTGAACCGCCGCATCGCCGGCGACGGCGGCGCGGGCAGCCACTACGCGCGCATCGACGTGAACCACCGCGACGCCCACGGCTGGACCGACGGCACCAAGAGCAAGTCGACGCAGCTCGCGGCCTCGCTGCTGTCGGACTTCGGCGGCGGCCTGAAGCACACGCTGGCCTACGAATACCAGGACGAAGACGTCATGCGGCCCTACTGGGGCACGCCGGTGCTGAACCCGGCGGGCGGCGAGATGCGCATCGACCGCGGCACGCGCTTCAAGAACTACAACAGCGCCGACGGCCTCTACGCGCAGCGCGTGCAGTGGCTGCGCTCGGTCACCGAGTGGCAGGCCAGCGACGCGCTGCAGTTCAAGAACACCTTCTACGCCTACGACGCGCTGCGTGACTACCGCAACGTCGAGAACTACCGCTACAACGTGCGCAACACGGCCGTCATCCGCTCGGGCACCTTGCTGCAGCGGCACGACCAGGACGTGTGGGGCAACCGCGTCGAGGGTCTCTACAAGGGGCAGCTCGGCGGGCTCAAGAGCGACTGGTCCTTCGGGCTGGACTTCAGCGTGAACCGGCAGACGCGCTTTCCCAACAGCCTGCCCGGCACCGTGAGCACGGTGAACCCGTACGTCTTTGCCACCGAGCGCTTCTTCGACGTGCCGGGCATGACGCCGGGCTTTCGTCCCGACCGCGACAACAAGGTGCGGACCACTGCGCTGTATCTGGAGAACCGCACCGCGCTGCAGCCGTCGTTGCACCTCGTGACGGCGCTGCGTCACGAGCGCATCGACCTCGACCTGGTCAACCGCCGCACCGTGGACGCGGCGAACCCGGCCACCTTCCATCGCGGCTACCGGCCCACCACCGGCCGCATCGGCCTGGTGTGGGACTTCGCGCCCGGCGCCAACCTGTACGCGCAGTACGCCACGGCGGCCGATCCGCCCTCGGGCGTGCTCTCGACCGCGTCGTTCGCCGACGTGCGCAACAACAGCGAGCTCACCACGGGCCGGCAGGTCGAGGTCGGCACCAAGCTCGACTTCTGGCAGGGCAAGGGCACGGCCACGCTCGCGGCCTACAGCATCCGCCGCACCAACATCGCGACGCAGGACCCGGCCAACAGCGCGCTCACGGTGCTGGTCGGCGAGCAGTCGTCCAAGGGCGTGGAGCTGGCGCTCGGGCTGCAGCCCACGCCGCAGTGGTCGCTGCAGGGCAACCTCACGTACGTCGATGCGCGCTACGAGCAGTTCCGCCAGGGCGGCGTGTCGCTCGCGGGCCGCACGCCGACCAACACGCCGGCGGTGGTCGCGAACCTCTGGGTGTCGTACGCCATCACGCCGCGCCTGCAGGCCACGGCGGGCGTGCGGCATGTGGGCAAGGTGTATGCCGATGCGGCCAACACGATGCACTGGCCGGGTTACACGCTGCTCGACCTCGGGCTGAGCTGGCAGGTGAACCGCAACGTCACGCTGGTGGGGCGCGTGCGCAACGCGACCGACCGCGTGTACGCCGCGAACGTCGGTGCCGGCTTCGCCTACCTCGGCGCGCCGCGCACGGCCGATGTGTCGGTGCGCGTGAGCTTCTGAACTGAAGGAGCGCCGCCATGCATGCCAAACGCTGGTTGTTCCTGGTCCACCGCTGGCTCGGCGTGGTCGTCTGCGCCTTCTTCGCGATGTGGTTCGTCTCGGGCGTGGTGATGATGTATGTGGGCTACCCCAAGCTCACCGAGGCCGAGCGTTTGCAGCACCTGCCGCCGCTCGATGCGTCGACGCCCTTGCTGGGACCGCGACAGGCGCTCGATGCGGCTGGTATCACAGGGCCGTTGCAGGACCTGCGGCTGGCCGTGGCCAGCGGCGGGCAGGCGGTGTACCTCGCGGTGCCGGCGAGCGCGGCAGAACCCGGCGCGCGCCGATCACCGCCGGGGCGCGGCGTGGTCGTCGTCGATGCGCAGACCGGCGCCGTGCTGCGCCAGGTCGACCGCGCCCGCGCACTCATCAGCGCGCAGGCCTATGGGGGCGAGGGCGTGGTGCTCAGGTACCGGGGCACCATCGACGAAGACGCCTTCACCCATTCGCGCGGGCTCGACGCGCACCGCCCGCTGCATGTGGTCGACCTGGCCGATGCGCAGGCCACGCGGCTGTACATCTCGGGCCGCACCGGCGAGGTGGTGCGCGACGCGCCGCGCGCCGAACGGCTGTGGAACTACGCCGGCGCATGGATCCACTGGCTGTATCCGCTGCGCGGCACGGGCCTGGACCGCTACTGGGCCGACATCGTCAACTGGCTGTCGATCGTCGGCATCGCCGTCACGCTCACGGGCACGGTGGTGGGCGTGATGCGCTGGCGCTTCCGGCGCACCTACAAGAGCGGCTCGCACTCGCCGTACCAGGGCTTCATGATGCGCTGGCATCACATCAGCGGGCTGCTGTTCGCGCTCGTCACGCTGACGTGGATTTTCAGCGGGCTGATGTCGATGAACCCCTGGCGCGTGTTCGACAGCGGGGCGCCGGCGTTGCGCATGGCGGCGATGCAGGGCGGGCCGCTCGTCGTAGAAGCTGGCGATGCGGCGCCCGCTGCGTTGCTGGCGTCAACGCGTGGCGACATCCGCGAACTGCGCTGGGTGCGCGCGGCGGGGCAGACGCTGGTGCTCGCCAGCACCGCCAGCGGCCGGCCGCTGGTGCGTGACGCGGCCAGCGCGCAGCCGCAACAGATCGACCCGGAGGCGCTGCGCAGCGCCGTCGCACAACTGCTGCCCGATCCGGTCGCGCGCATCGACGTGCTCACTGCCTACGACAGCCACTACTACACGCGCGAAGCGCACACCATGACCGGCGGCAGCGAGAAGCCGCTGCCCGTCTGGCGCGTGGTGTTCGCCGACACGCACGCCACCTGGGTCCACGTCGATCCGCAGACCGGCTCCGTGCTCGGTCGCAGCGACAGCACGCGCCGGTGGAGCCGCTGGCTGTTCGCGATGCTGCACAGCTGGGACTGGCTGCCGCTGCTCGCGCACCGCCCGCTGTGGGACGTGCTGCTGGTCGCGCTCAGCGCGGGCGGTGCGCTGCTGAGCCTGACCGGCGTGGTGATCGGCTGGCGGCGCCTGGGCCGCAAGCTCAAGCGTGCGGCGGGGCCGCGTCCAGCGCCTGCGCGATCCGCTGCGCCGAGCCGAAGGCCAGCGTGAACCCCAGCGCGCCGTGGCCGGTGTTGAACAGCATGTTCGACGGCGCGTGCGGCAGCCGCCCGATGATCGGCAGGCCCTTCGGCGTGGCCGGGCGCATGCCGGTCCAGGGGTGCAGCTCGGCCAGCCGGCTGGCGCGCGGGAACACGGCGCGCGTGGCGTCGGCCAGTGTCTCGATGCGCGTGGCGGGAATGCTCGCGTCGTGCCCCACGAGCTCGGCCATGCCGGCCACGCGCAGGCGCGAGCCGATGCGCGCGAAGACGACCTTGCGCGCGCTGTCGGTCACGTTCACGTGCGGCGCCGCGCCGGGCGCGGGATCGACGTCGACCGTGATGCTGTAGCCCTTGAGCGGATACACGGGCAGGTAGGCGCCGAGCGCACGACCGAGCTTGTGCGAGGCCGAGCCCAGCGCCATCACGAAGGCATCCGCTTCGATGTCGCCTTCGCTCGTTTGCACTGCGGCGACACGGCCCTCGCTGCGCGCGAAGCCGTGCACGTCGGCACCGAGCATGAAGCGCACGCCGCGCGCGCTCAGTGCGCGCATCAGCTCGGCGCACACCTTGAGGCAGTCGGCCGCGCACTCGCTCGGCGTGTGGACCGCACCGGCCATCTGGCCGCGGTAGTCCGCGAGCGCGGGCTCGATGGCCACGCACTCATCGGGCGTGACGATGCGCTGCTCGCTGCCCAGCGTGCGCTGCAGCGCGACCTGTGCGCTCGCCCCTTCGAGCGACGCCGCGCTCGCATAGAGCACCAGCTTGCCCGTGGCGGAGAAGTCGCAGTCGGGCGCGATGTCGGCCTGCATGGCCTCGAAGCCGGTGCGGCTCGCAGCGGCCAGCGCGAGCAGCTGCGCGGTGGTGTCGCGCGAGGTCGCGGCGTTGCACGCGGCCAGGAAGGCCAGGCCCCAGCGCCACTGCAGCGGATCGAGCTGCGGGCGCAGCTTCAGCGGCGAGGTTGGGGAGAACAGCAGCTTGGGCAGCTGCGTCCAGATCGACGGGTCGGCCAGCGGCTGCACGTACGAGTAGCTCAGCTGCGCGCCGTTGCCGCCGCTGGCGCCCGCGCCGGGCGCCGCGCGGTCGATCACCGTGACCTGGTGGCCCTGGCGCTCGAGTTGCCAGGCGGTCGCCAGGCCCACGATGCCGGCGCCGAGCACGCACACATGCATGGAGGCAACTTTCCGGAAGTGAAGAAGAAAGGGAACAGAAGAGACAGCGTGCGACTGTAGAGGCCCCTCGCCGTGCCCGGAAATGCCAAAAGAACCCAGCCCATAACCTTTGGGCATGACCCCGGGGTTAATTGGAATTGTCCCGATGTGTCACTCCTTCTTACACTGGCTGTCTGTTCAATCCAACCGATGAAGGCTCGAATGAAACTCTCCGTTTTGATGGCGTCCCTGGCTGCCGCGGTCCTCTTCACTGCACCGGCCGCGCAGGCTGCCGACACGCTCGCCAAGATCGCCGAGTCCGGCAAGATCTCGCTCGCCTACCGCGAGTCGTCGGTGCCCTTCAGCTACCTGGACGGCCCCAACAAGCCGATCGGGTTCTCGGTGGAACTCTCCAACGCCGTGGTCGAAGCGGTGAAGAAGAAGTTGAACAAGCCCAACCTGCAGGTCTCGCTGATGGCGGTCACTTCGCAGAACCGCATCCCGCTGATCACCAACGGCACCATCGACCTGGAGTGCGGCTCCACCACCAACAACACCGCGCGCGGCAAGGACGTGGCCTTTGCGGTCAACCACTTCTACACGGGCACGCGCCTGCTGACGAAGAAGTCGTCCAAGATCAAGGACTACGCCGACCTGGCGAAGAAGACCGTGGCCAGCACCACCGGCACCACCAACGCGCTGGTCATGCGCAAGTACAACACCGAGAAGAACCTCGACATGAACATCGTGCTCGGCAAGGACCACGCCGACGCGTTCCTGCTGGTCGAGAGCGACCGCGCCGTGGCCTTCGCCATGGACGACATCCTGCTGTTCGGCCTCATCGCCAACTCGAAGAACCCGGCCGACTACGAAGTGGTGGGCGAGTCGCTGCAGGTCGAGCCCTACGCCTGCATGCTGCCCAAGGACGACCCGGCCTTCAAGAAGCTGGTGGACGACACCTTCACCGCCATGATGAAGAGCGGCGAGTTCGAGAAGCTCTACACCAAGTGGTTCATGCAGCCGATCCCGCCGAAGAACGTGCCGCTGAACCTGCCGATGAGCGACCAGCTGAAGGAAAACCTCAAGGCCTTCAGCGACAAGCCAGCGACCTGATCGCACAGAGAGAGCGAAAGAGAAAAGACATGGTCGCAGCCACACAGGTCGTCGGCATCCTCGGGGGCATGGGCCCCGCGGCGGGCGCCGACTTCGTCCGGCTCTTCGTGCAGGCCTGCGCGCAGCAGATGCGTGCGCGTGGCGAGCCGGTGCGCGACCAGTCCTTTCCCGAACACTGGCTGGCGCAGGTGCCGGTGCCCGATCGCACCGGCGCGCTGGCCTCCGACGCGCAGGGCGCGCACCAGCCGCTCGAACCGATGCTGCAGGCGCTGGGCCGACTGGCCGCGCTGGGCAGCCGCGCCGTGGCCATCGCCTGCAACACCGCGCATGCGTGGCACGCCAACCTGCAGGAGCGCTTTCCGCAGGTCGAGCTGCTGCACATGGCGCGCGAGACCGCGCAGCACCTGGCCGCGCAGGGCGCGAGCGAGGTCGCGCTGATGGCCACCGAAGGCACCTACCGCGTGCGGCTGTACGAGCAGGCGCTGGCCGAGGCCGGCCTGGGCTGCCACGTGCCGTCGGCCGACGAGCGCCAGACCATCATGCGCGGCATCTTCGACGGCGTGAAGGCCGGCAACCTGCCGCTGGCTGAACGCTGCTTCTCCGAGGTCGCGCTGCGGCTGGCCGAGCGGCACGGCCCGGTCACGATCATCATGGGCTGCACCGAGGTGCCGCTGGGCCTGCAGGGCTCGGCCGCGGTGGCGGGGCTGCGCCTCGTCGATCCGGCGCAGGTGCTGGCCGAGGCGCTGGCACGGCGGGCCTACGGCACCTAGCGCGAGCCCAGCACAGCCCGGCTGCTTTACCGCCGGGTCACACGGCCCGGCCCGATTTCGCCTACATTGCGGCGTGCGTTTTTCTACGCCACACCCCCTTGTCAGACGATTCAACCGGAGCCCTTGCATGACCTCCTTCGACGACAACCGTTCCGAATTCGATTCGCTGCGCCCCGGCGACAGCACCGAGCAGGGGGCCACGCGCCGCACCGCGCTCAAGGCCGCCCTCGGTGTCGGTTACGCCGCCGCCGTGCTGCCGGTGGCCGCGCAGACGGCCATCGCCACCCCGGCCGACGGCCTGAAGGCCGGCCCCATCAAGTACACCGTCAACGGCTTCGAGGTGCCCGCCTATGCCGCGGCGCCGGCCGGCAAGACCGGGCTGCCGGTGGTGCTGGTGATCCAGGAGATCTTCGGCGTGCACGAGTACATCGCCGACACCTGCCGCCGCTTCGCCAAGCTGGGCTACCTGGCCATCGCGCCCGAGCTGTACGCGCGCCAGGGCGATCCGCGCGGCTACACCGACATTCCCAAGCTGCAGGCCGACATCGTCACCAAGGTGCCCGACGCGCAGGTCATGGCCGACCTCGACGGCGCCCTGGCCTGGGCCAAGGCCAACGGCGGCGACACGAGCAAGGCCGGCATCACCGGCTTCTGCTGGGGCGGGCGCATCGTGTGGCTGTATGCGGCCACCGGCAAGGTCAAGGCCGGCGTGGCGTGGTACGGCCGGCTGGTGGGGCAGGCCAGTGAATTGCAGCCGAGACACCCCGTCGACATCGCCGCCAGCCTGCAGGCGCCGGTGCTTGGCCTGTACGGCGGAAAAGACCAGGGCATCCCCCTTGACACGGTTGATAAGATGAAAGCTGCTCTGGCCACTGGAACTGCAGCGGCCAAGGCATCGAGCTTCGTCGTGTACCCCGAAGCAGGCCACGCGTTCCACGCCGACTACCGCCCGAGCTACCTCAAGAGCGCCGCGGAAGACGGCTGGCAGCGTGCCACGGCCTGGTTCAAAGCCAATGGTGTCGCCTGACCGAAGACGGCGCCCGTAGCCACCTGCCGCCGAAGGCCGTCCGAAGTGACGGCCTTTCTCTTTTTATGAACGGAACAAGGCCGTACCGGCCGTCCCTCTTGCGCAAGCAGCTATGAATTTGATAGTAATTCTCGTGGCGACCCTGGTCGCCGGCATCGGAAGCGTCTGGCTCGCGGCCCTGCTGCTGCGCGTGGGCGTGCGCAGCGGCGGCGGCGGCGTGAACCCGCAGCACCTGCTGAGCCTGGCGGCCGGCGCGCTGCTGGCCACCGCCTTCATGCACCTGCTGCCCGAGGCCTTCGAAAGCCGCATCGAGCCCGCGCTGCTGTTCGCGGTGCTGCTGTTCGGGCTGGTGTTCTTCTTCCTGCTCGACAAGGCCGAGCTGTGGCACCACGGGCATGAGCACCATCACGGCGATGCCGCACCGGCGAAAGAGGGCGCGCATGACCACCACGGCCATGATCATCACGACCATTCGCACGCTCATCACCACCATGCACCCACCACGGGCGGCGGCGGCTGGGCCGTGCTCACCGGCGACAGCGTGCACTGCTTCGGCGACGGCATTCTGATCGCCTCGGCCTTCGTGGCCGACATCCGCCTGGGCCTCGTGGCCGCGCTGGCCGTGCTCGCGCACGAGGTGCCGCACCACATCGGCGACCTCGTCGTGCTGCGCCAGAGCTCGGCCAATTCACGTGCGGCGCTGGTGAAGGTGTCGCTCGCGGGCACGATGACCATGCTCGGCGGCATTGCGGGCTGGTGGCTGGTCGACCAGCTGCATGGCTGGCTGCCGTACTTCCTGGTGCTGGCGGGCAGCAGCTTCGTCTACGTGGCGCTGGCCGACCTGATTCCGCAGCTGCAGAAACGCCTGCCCGCGCGCCAGACCGCGGCGCAGATCGCGTGGCTCGCGGCGGGCATCCTGCTGGTCACGCTCGTGAGCCGGCTCGCGCACGGCGAGCATGGCCACGAACACGGCCACGACGAAGGACACGGCGAGCACGGCCACGTCCACAAGGACTGACGACAACGCGTATGGGCAGCCTCGGGAGACGGGAAACTTTCCGACACCGACGTCAGCCCGTCGATCCACCGCAAGGGGCAAAACAGGCGCACCATAGAGGGCCGTTTACTCATCTGCCGAGGAATTCGATCATGACGCCCCAAGCCGATGCCACCGCGCGCTCCGCCTCGTCGTCCGAAGACGACGATGACGACAGCACGCCTGCCGACGACTTCGACGAACTCGAAGCCGATGCGTCCGACGACCTGTCGGACGAAACGGGCATCGACCTCACCGATGCCAGCGAGCTCGATGCCGACAACGTGCCGGCCGACGAAGAGTTCGACCGCGTGATGAACGCGCCGGACTGATTCGCCTGACCCAGCCCCGTCAGGCCGGTTCAGGCCAGCGCGCCTGCGCCGGACGCACCGATTCGTAGAAGCGCGCCATCTGCAGCACGCCCAGGTCGTCGAAGCGACGCCCGGCGATCTGCAGGCCGATCGGCAGGCCATTTTTCGCATGGCCGCAGTTGATCGACGCGGCCGGCTGTTCCGACTGGTTGAACACCGACGTGAAGTGCGAGTCCTTCAGCAGGTTTTCCGAGCCGCTGTTGATCGCGTCCGCCGCGAAGGGCAGCACCGGCGACACCGGCGACAGCACGTAGTCGAAGGGCTGCGTGGCCGCCACGGTGGCCGCGCGCAAGGCCTGCATGCGCGTGAAGGCGCGGAAGGTGTCTTCGGGCGTGAGCGAGGCGGCGAACTCCGCCGCCTGGTGGATGTAGCCGGCCGCGAGCTTCGCGCGCTCCGGTGGCATCGCGGCCAGGTCGACGCGGCAGCGCATCGTGAAGAAGTGGGCCATGCCCATGCGCATGTCCAGCGTGGTCCAGTCGGCCAGCGGCTCGACGATGGCGCCGGCCTGCTCGAACAGGCGGGCCGCGGCCAGCACGGCTTCTTTCACTTCCGCATCGATGGGCCAGCCGCCCATGGTGTCGGTCCACAAGCCGATGCGCAGGCCCTTCACGTTGCGCTCGAGCCGCTGCCACGCGAAGTCGTTCGGCGGCAGGCTCATGTAGTCGCGCGCGTCGGGGCGCGTCACCACCTGCATCAGCAGTGCGGCGTCGGCCACGGTGCGCGTCATCGGGCCGATCACGCGCGCCGCGGCGGGCGGGTCGACCGGGATGCGGCCGTGGCTGGGCTTGAGGCCGAACACGCCGCAGAAGCTGGCCGGAATGCGCACCGAGCCGCCGATGTCGGTGCCCAGGTGCAGCGGGCCGTAGCCCGCGGCAGCGGCGGCGCCGGCGCCCGAGCTCGAGCCGCCGGTGTTGCGGCCCAGGTCCCATGGGTTGCGCGTGAGCGCGTGGAAGCTCGAGGGCGCCGCGCCGAGAAAGCCGAAGTCGGGCATCGTCGTCTTGGTCACGATCACCGCGCCGGCTTCGCGCAGGCGCGCGGCGGCGGGGGCGTCGGCCGCGGCGGGCGCCAGCACGGTGGCGGCGCTGCCGATCGGCGTGGGCGTGCCGCGCGTGGCGATGTTCTCCTTGAGCGTGACCGGCACGCCGTCGAGATCGCCCTGCGGCTTGCCCTGGGCCCAGCGTGCCTCGGAGGCGCGCGCCGAGGCCAGCGCGGCCTCCGCGTCCAGCCCGTAGGTGGCGTGGATGTGCGGCTCCCAGCGCTCGATGCGCGCAAGCACGGCCTGCGTCACTTCGACCGGCGACAAGGCGCGGTCACGGTAGCGTTCGAGCAACTGGAGGGCACTGAGTTCGTACAGGGGTGTGGTCATGTCTTCGTTTCTTCTTGGGGTGGTGGGATGAAGGTGGGTTGAAAGAGAGGAAGAGGACAGCGTTCAGCCGCCCCCGAACGCATAGCCCTGGCCCGGCGCCGCGGCCAGCAGCGTGCGCGTGTAGGCCTCGCGCGGCGACAGCAGCACGTCGTGCGCGCTGCCTTGCTCGACGATGCGGCCCTTGTGCATCACGATCAGGCGGTCGCAGATCTGGCTGGCCACGCGCAGGTCGTGGGTGATGAACAGGATGCCGATCGACAGCCGCTGCTGGATCTCCGCGAGCAGCTTCAGGATCTGGTCCTGCACCGACACGTCGAGCGCCGACACGGCCTCGTCGGCGATCAGCACGCGCGGCTCGCAGGCCAGCGCGCGTGCAATGCACAGCCGCTGGCGCTGGCCGCCCGAGAACTCGCTCGGGTAGCGGTGCAGCACCTCGGGCTGCAGCCGCACCAGCGCCATCAGCTCCTCCGCGCGCTGCCAGGCCTTGGCATGCGGTACGCCGAAATTCACCGGCCCCTCGACGATCGACTGGCCCACCGTGCGGCGCGGATTGAGCGAGCGGTTCGGGTCCTGGAACACGACCTGCACCATGCGCCGGAACGCCGAGCGCTGCGCGCCGCGCGAGCCCTCGATGCCCGGCACGCGGATGTCGCCGTCGGTCGGCTCGATCAGCCGCGCGATGCAGCGCGCCACGGTCGACTTGCCCGAGCCCGACTCGCCCACGATGCCGACCGTCTCGCCCGCATGCAGCTTCAGCGACACGTCGGCCGCCGCATGCACCGTGCGGCGCTTGCCGGGCCAGCTGCCCGTGCGGTAGACCTTGCCCACGCCGCGCGCATCGAGCAGCGGTGCCTGGGCGTCGATGGGCGCGCGCAGCACCGGCGCCAGCCGCGGCACCGCGTCGAGCAGCATGCGCGTGTAGGCCTCCTTCGGGCGGCGCAGCACCTCGTCCTTCGGGCCGCTCTCGACCTGCCGGCCCAGCTGCAGCACCACCACCTGGTCGGCGATGTCCGCCACCACGCCGAAGTCGTGCGTGATGAACAGCACGGCGGTGCCGTTCTCCTGCTGCATCTCGCGGATGAGCGCGAGGATCTCGGCCTGCGTGGTCACGTCGAGCGCGGTGGTGGGCTCGTCGCAGATCAGCAGGGCCGGGCGCAGGATCAGCGCGATGGCGATCACGATGCGCTGGCGCTGCCCGCCCGAGAGCTGGTGCGGGTAGGCGTCGTAGATGCGCTGGGGCTCGGGCAGCCGCACGCGCTCGAAGATGGCGAGCACGCGCTCGCGGCGCGCGGCGGCGCCCAGCGTCGTGTGCTCGGCCAGGATCTCGTCGACCTGCGCGCCGCAGCGCATCACCGGGTTGAGCGCGGTCATCGGCTCCTGGAACACCATCGCCATGCGCGCGCCGCGCAGGGCGCGCAGCCGCGCCGGGCTGGCCGCGAGCACGTCTTCGCCCTGCACCTCGATGCGCCCGGCCGAGGGACGCAGCGACGCGGGCAGCAGGCCCATCGCGGCCTGCGCGATGACCGATTTGCCAGAGCCCGACTCGCCGAGCAGGCACACGACCTGGCCGGGCATCACGTCGAACGAGATGCCGTGCACCGCGTGCGCGCGGTCGGCGCCGGCGGGCAGGTCGATGGCGAGGTCGCGCACCACGAGGCAGGGCGCGGCGGACGTTGTGGAAGGGGTGGATGTCATGCTCAGCCTCCGCGTGCCTTGAACTTGGGATCGAGTGCGTCGCGCAGGCCGTCGCCGAGCATGTTCACGGCCAGCACCGTGAGCGCCAGGAAGAGGCCGGGCAGCAGCACGGTCGAGGGGTGTGAGGTGAAGTGCGTGCGGCCTTCGGACATGATGTTCCCCCAGGTCGGCACTTCGGACGGCAGGCCGATGCCCAGGAAGGACATCACCGCCTCCACCAGCATCGCCGCCGCGCAGATGAAGGTGCCCTGCACGATCAGCGGCGCCACCGTGTTGGGCAGGATGTGGCGCCCCATCAGCTTCCAGGTCGGCGTGTCGAGCGCGACGGCCGCTTCCACGTACGGCTCTTCGCGCACCGACAGCACCACCGAGCGCACCAGCCGCGCCACGCGCGGCGTCTCGGGCACCACGATGGCCAGGATCACCGTGAGCAGGCTGGGCCGCCACACGGCCACCAGCACGATCGCGAACAGGATGCCGGGGATGGCCATCATCCCGTCCATCACCCGCATGATCACGCCGTCCAGCCGCCGGAAGTAGCCCGCCACCATGCCCACCACGAGGCCGAACGCGACCGAGCCCAGCGCCACCGCCACGCCCACCGACAGCGAGATGCGCGCGCCGTAGGCCGTGCGGCTCCACAGGTCGCGGCCCATGCTGTCGGTGCCCAGCGGAAAGAAGCGATCGAAGCTGTCGCCCGCCAGCGTGGTGAACTCGGCGCGCGCGCCGGGCGGCAGGTGCGAATTCGCGGGGTCCATCGCGTTCGGGTCGATGGTGCCGAGCCAGGGCGCGGCCACCGCCAGCAGCAGCATCGCGGCCAGCAGGATGCCGCCGATGCGCACGCCGCCGTTGGCGAGCAGGCGGCGCAGCAGCGAGCGGGCCGGGGCCCGGGGTGCGGCGGGAGGAACCGCGACAGAGGCAGGCGCGTCGTCGCGCAGGGAGATCGAAGTCATGGCGGGGCTTTCGAAGGAAGGTCAGTACCGGATGCGCGGATCGAGCAGCAGGTAGCTCAGGTCCACCAGCAGGTTGACCACCACGTACACGAGCGAGAAGAAGAGGGTGATCGCCTGGATCAGCGGGTAGTCGCGCGAGAGCACGGCGTCCACCGTGAGCTGGCCCAGGCCGGGGATCGCGTAGATCGTCTCGGTGACCACCACGCCGCCGATCAGGCCCGCCACGCTCAGGCCGATGACGGTGGCGATCGGCACGGCCGCGTTGGCCAGTGCGTGGCGCAGCAGCATGCGCCACTCGGCGATGCCCTTGGCGCGCGCGGTGCGCACGTAGTCTTCGGTGAGCGCCTCCGACACCGCCGCGCGCGTGACCCGCGCGATGAGCGCCGCGTACATCACGGCCAGCGTGACGCAGGGCAGCGCCAGGTGGCGCAGCCACGGGCCCACGCCGTCGCCGATGCGCTGGTAGCCCTGCGAGGGCAGCCAGCCGAGCTGCATCGAGAACAGCCAGATCATCACGTAGCCGGCCACGAACACCGGCACCGAGAAGCCGAGCACCGAGGCACCCATGATGAAGCGGTCGAGCCGCCCGCCGCGCCGCGAGGCCGCGAGCACGCCCAGCGGCACGGCGATCAGCACCGTGAGCACCACCGTCACCGCCGCCACCGAGAGCGTGGGCTCCAGGCGCTGGCCGATCAGGTCGGTCACGCGCATCCGGTAGAAGAACGAATAGCCGAGGTCGCCGCGCAGCACCTGGCCGAGCCAGTGCACGAACTGCGTCACGATCGATGCGTCCAGGCCCAGCTGGGCGCGGATGCGTGCGATGTCCTGCGCGCTGGCCGCGTCGCCGGCGATGGCCGCCGCGGGGTCGCCGGGCGTCATGCGCAGCAGCAGGAAGACGATGACGGCCACGATCAGGAGCACGGGCGCGGTGGCCAGTCCGCGGCGCAACAGGAAGTGGAGCATGTGAATCAGGTCCTTGACGAGGGGCCGGGCGTGTGGCGCGGGCAAAGGAAGTCCCGCCCGGCTGCCGCGCGAGGCGCAGCCGGTCAGGGGTGGCGATCAGAGGGAGAGAGGGGGCGGGCGCGACCCGGCTTACGGCGCGGACGTCTTGCGCACGTTCCAGTACAGCACCGCCGGCGACGGCAGCAGGCCGGTGATGGTGCCGCGGCGCACGGCCGTGGGCGCCTTGCCTTCGCCGAGCGGGGCGAGCACGCCGTGCTCGAGAACGACCTGCTGGATCTGCGTGGCGATCTCCTTGCGCTGCGCGAGGTCGGCGGTGGCGATGAACTTGGTCTTCAGCGCCTCGAGCTCGGGCACCACGGGCCAGCCGAAGTAGCCCTGGTCGCCGTTGCCGGTCAGCGGGCTGTAGCCGATGGGGCTGCTCGCGTCCACGCCGCCCCAGAAGGTGATGAAGGCGTTCCAGCCGCCGTTCTCGGGCAGGTCTTTCTTGGCGCGCCGGGTCACGAGCGTGGCCCAGTCGGTGGTCTGCACGTCGACGTTGAAGCCCACCTGCTTGAGCAGCTGGCCGTACACCGCGGGCAGCTTGTTCAGCGCGGGCGCGTCGCCCGGCAGCAGGATCACCACGGGCTTGCCGTCGTAGCCCGATTCCTTGAGCAGCTTGCGCGCCTCTTCGAACTGCGGCTTGCCGGTGTAGAAGCCCGTCTTGTCGCTCGCATAGAGCGAGCCGCACAGGTAGATCGAGGCGCAGGGCTTGTAGAAGTCGCGGAAGGTGACCTGCGCGCGCAGCATCGCCTCCTGGTTGATGGCCAGCATCGCGGCCTTCAACGCCTTGGGGTTGTTGAACGGCGGCACCTTGTGGTTGTAGAGCACCGTGAAGGGGCCCGCCGGCATCACGTCGACGAGCTCGATCTTGTCGTTGGTGCGCATGCCGGTGTAGCCCGACGAGGGCACGGTCTCGAGCATGTCGACCTCGCCGTTGAGCAGCGCATTGGCCTGCGTCTGCGGGTCGCGCAGCATCACCCATTCGACGCGGTCCACGTGCACCACCTTGCCGCCGGCCAGGCCCGAGGCGGGTTCCTTGCGCGGCACATAGGCGGTGTTCTTGCGGTAGATGACGCGGTCGCCCGGGCGGAAGTCTTCCTTGGCGAGCGTGAAGGGGCCGGAGCCCACCAGCTCGTCGATCTGCTTGTCGGCGGGCGTGTCGGCCACGCGCTTGGGCATGATGAAAGGCACCAGCGGGTTGGGCTTGCCGAGCGCGTCGAGCACCACGCCGAAGGGCTGCTTGAACGTCATGCGAAAGCCGTTGGGGCCGTCGGCGGCGATGCTGTCCATCGTCTCGTACATCTTCTGGCCCAGCGTGTCGCGTTTGGCCCAGCGCGCCAGCGAGGCGATCACGTCCTGCGAGGTGACCGGCGCGCCGTCGTGGAACTTCAGGCCCGGGCGCAGCGTGAAGCTCCACACCTTGTTGTCGGCGCTCGCGCTGTACCTGTCGACCATCTGCGGCTTGATGACGCCCTTCTCGTCCATCGCGAAGAGGGTGTCGTAGATCATCAGGCCGTGGTTGCGCGTGATGTTGGCGGTGGTCCAGATCGGATCGACGATCTTCAGGTCCGACGAGGGCACGGTGCGAAGCACGGTCTGGGCGGACGCGGTGGCAGCGAAGCACAAAGCGAGCGCCGACAGGGAAGCCGCCGCGACGCGGCGCGGTGAAAAATGGATTGCCATGGAGCCTTACTTCTTTCGGGAGGGAGCGGAAGACGAGGGGGAGGAAGACGGGGGCGATTCCTTGCTTTCGCGCAGCTGCACCAGCAGGAATTCGAAGATGTCGCGCGAGCCTTCTTCGGCGTCGATGAGCTTGTGCATGATGCGGCGCAGGTTCTCGATGTCGGCGACGCTCAGGCAGTCGAGAAAGCGCGCTTCCATCTCATGCCCGATGGGCTCGGCGCGCAGCACCATGTCGATGCCGGCCTGGCTGAGGCACAGGCGGATCTGCCGCGCATCCTCGGCGCCGATCTGGCGCTCGACCAGCTCGCGCTGCACCAGCGAACTCACCAGCTTGGAGACCAGCGTCTTCTCGATGGCGCAGGTCTGCACCAGCTGGCCCATGGTGATGCCGGGCGCGGCGCCGATCATGCGCAAGAGGCGCACGTCGCGGATCGACAGGCCGAGCTCGATCTCGTAGATGCGCGAGCCGCGGTCGCGCGTGCGCTGCGACGCCAGGTCGAGCAGGACGTTGAGGTAGTCGTCTTTCAGGCGAAGCGGGGCGTGCATGGCGGGTTGGTAGAAGTCTTCAATAGTTGAAATGTTCAACTATGTGGGCAAACTACGCAAGCTCCGGGCCAGCTGTCGAGGGAAATCCCCTAGGGTCGTGCCGCCAGAGGGGGAAAGCGCAAAGGAGAAAGAAAAACCGGGCCCCTGAGGCCCGGCGTGTTCACCGATCCGGTGCTGCGCATGCACCAGGATGCGAAGGCGGGCGCCGTGCAGGCGCCGCCGAGGTGCGAGGTGTCAGGCTGCGTCCTGGCGCACGATCACCTGGCCGTTGCGCGCACCGCTGTGCACGCCGTGGCGCCAGGTGACGGCGCCGTTCACGATCACCGCGTCGATGCCTTCGGCGGGTTCGGTCGGCGTTTCGTAGTTCGCGGTGTCGCGCACGGTGGCGGCGTTGAAGACCACCACATCGGCGTGATGCCCGACCTTGAGCGCGCCGCGTTCGTGCAGGCCGAAGTTGCGCGCCGTGAGCCCCGTCATCTTCCACACGGCTGTCTCCAGCGGGAACAGCCCCACGTCGCGGCTGTAGTGCCCCAGCACGCGCGGGAAGGTGCCCCACAGGCGCGGGTGCGGCTTGTCGCCCAGCGGGATGCCGTCGGAGCCGATCATGGTTTCGTCGAAGGCGAGCACGCGCTGCACGTCGTCCTCGTCCATCATGAAATAGATGGCGCTGCCGGGCGACAGGCGCAGCGCGGCCTCTTCGCCCGACACGCCCCATTCGGCCGCGATGTCCTTCAGGTCGCGGCCCGCGCATTCGGGGTGCGGCACGCTCGAAGCGATGAGCACGCGGCCGTCCATCATCCCGCGGTCGGTGCGGATCATGGTGGAGCCGGCCGTGTACGGGTAGCAATCGAGCCCGATGCACTGGTGCTTCATCGCTTCCTGGATGAAGGGCAGCGTGACCTTGGTCTTGCCGAAGTTCTGCGTGTTCTGCACCTTGTGGTGCGACACCACCACGGGGATATCGAGCGCGCGGCCGATGTGGAAGGTTTCTTCGAGCGACTCCATCACGCGGTCGCTCTCGTCGCGCATGTGCGTCACGTACAGCGCCTTGCGCGCCGTGAGCGGGCGGCCGACCTCGATGATCTCCTCCGTGGTCGCCTTCACGGCCGGCGGGTAGAAGGTGCCGGTCGACAGGCCGATGGCGCCGGCCTGCATCGCTTCTTCGACCAGCGCCTGCATGGCGGCGATCTCCTTGTCTGTCGCGGGGCGGTCGAGGTCGGACATGGTCACGGCGCGCAGGGTCGAGTGGCCGACCATCGCCGCCACGTTGACCGACGAGGGCGTGGCGCGCAGCGCGTCGAGGTAGGCCGCGAAGGTCGTGAAGCGGTCTTCCGGCGGCGTCTCGAGCAGGCTCAGCGGCATGGGCAGGTCCATGTCGGCGCGCAGCGGCGCGGCGCTGATGCCGCAGTTGCCCGCCACCACCGTGGTCACGCCCTGCGACACCTTGAACGGCATCTGCGCATGCGACAGCACGGCCTGGTCGTCGTGCGTGTGCGAGTCGATGAAGCCCGGCGCGACGATGCGGCCCGTGGCGTCGAGCGTCTGGTCGGCCGTGTGGCCCGCGAGCTTGCCGATGGCGGCGATGCGGCCATTGACGATGCCCACGTCGGCGTCGAAGCGCGGGGCCTTGGTGCCGTCGATCACGGTGCCGCCGTGGATCAAGAGGTCGTAGTGGGGTGTCTTGTCGGTCATGAGGGCAATGCTTTCAACGGAAGTGGCAGGCGACCCAGTGGCCGCCCTGGGAAGTCGAGGGGCGCTCGCTCAGTTCGGGCGTCTTCTCCTTGCACACGGCCTGCGCCATCGGGCAGCGCGTGTGAAAGCGGCAGCCCGAGGGCGGGTTGGCCGGGCTCGGCGGATCGCCCTGCAGCAGCAGGCGGCGCGCCGGCGTGCGTGGGTTGGGCACGGGCACGGCCGACAGCAGGATCTCGGTGTACGGATGGCGCGGTGCCGAGAACAGCGTGTCGCGGTCGGCGATCTCCACGATGTGCCCGAGGTACATCACGGCCACGCGGTGGCTGATGTGGCGCACCACGGCCAGGTCGTGCGCCACGAACAGGTAGGCGATGCCGAACTCGGCCTGCAGGTCCATCAGCAGGTTGACCACCTGGGCCTGCACCGACACGTCGAGCGCCGACACCGGCTCGTCGCAGACGATCAGCTTGGGGTTGAGCGCCAGCGCGCGCGCAATGCCCAGGCGCTGGCGCTGGCCGCCCGAGAACTCGTGCGGAAACTTCTTCGCCGCCTCGGGCCGCAGGCCCACGCGCGAGAACAGCCACTGCACGCGCTCGCGGCGCTCGGCCACCGACACGTCGCCGAAGTTGCGCAGCGGCTCGGCCACGATATCGCCGGCCGTGAGGCGCGGGTTCAGCGAGGCGTAGGGGTCCTGGAAGATGATCTGCAGGTCGCGCCGGCGCTGGCGCATCGCGTTCGCGGGCAGGGTCAGCAGCTCTTCGCCGTTCAGGCGCACCGAGCCCGAGGTGGGCTCGACCAGCCGCATCACCGACTTGGCCGTGGTGGTCTTGCCGCAGCCCGACTCGCCGACCAGCGACAGCGTCTCGCCGTGCCCGACGTTGAACGACACGCCGTCGACCGCTTGGATCGCCGGCTTGGTCGGTCGCAACCAGCGCCGCGGCGAGGTGTAGTGCTTGCGCAGCTCGCGCACCTGCAGCAGCGGCGCCTTGGTGGATGGGGTCGTCGTTGTCGTTGTCGTCATGCGCTCACCTCGGCAGCCTCGTCGGTCCATTGTTCCTGCACCGCGAAGCAGGCGACCACGTGGCCGTCGCCCTGCGTGGACAGCGGCGGCGTCTCGCGGCGGCAGCGTTCGCGTGCCTGCGCGCAGCGCGCGGCAAAGGCGCAGCCGCGCCCGAGCTCGTGCGCGGCGGGCACCATGCCCGGGATCTCGTGCAGCCGCGCGCTCGACGTGCTCATGGCGGGCATCGAGGCCATCAGCGCGCGGGTGTAGGGGTGCAGCGGGCGGTCGAAGAGGTCGACCACGTCGGCCTCTTCCACCTTCTTGCCGGCGTACATGACGACGACGCGGTCGCAGCTCTCGGCCACCACGCCCAGGTCGTGCGTGATCATCACCACGCCCATGCCCAGCTCCTTCTGCAGCCGCTTGATGAGGTCGAGGATCTGCGCCTGGATCGTCACGTCGAGCGCGGTGGTGGGCTCGTCGGCGATCAGCACCTCGGGGTTGCAGGCCAGGGCCAGCGCGATCATCACGCGCTGGCGCATGCCGCCCGAGAGCTGGTGCGGGTACTCGTTCACGCGCCGCTCGGGCTCGGGGATCTGCACCAGCCGCAGCATCTCGACCGCGCGCTGCAGCGCCTCGGCGCGGCTGGCCTTCTGGTGCAGCTGCACCGTCTCGCCGATCTGCCGGCCCACGGTGAGCACCGGGTTCAGCGAGGTCATCGGCTCCTGGAAGATCATCGAGATGCGGTTGCCGCGGATCTGCCGCATCTCGCGCTCGCTGAGCTGCATCAGGTCGGTGCCGCGCAGGCGCACCGCGCCCATGTGGCGGCCGGGCGGCGTGGGCACCAGCCGCAGGATCGAGAGCGCGGTCACGCTCTTGCCGCAGCCCGATTCGCCGACCACGCCGAGCGTGCGGCCCGCGCGCACGGTGTACGACACGCCGTCGACCGAGCGCACCGTGCCCGCGAGCGTGCTGAAGTAGGTGCGCAGGTTGTCGACCTCGAGCAAGGGCTCGCCGGGGGCGAGGGTGGCCTGGGACATGGGGATCGTCATGGCGCGTTCCTCTTCACAGCTGCCGCGCCAGGCGCGGGTCGAGCGCATCGCGCAGGCCGTCGCCGAGCAGGTTGATAGCCAGCACCGTGGCCGCCAGCAGCAGGCCCGGGTACAGGATGATGTGGAACGCCACGGTCACGAAGTTGCGGCCCTCGGCCATCATGTTGCCCCAGCTCGGCGTCTGCGAAGGCACGCCCACGCCGAGGAAGGACAGCGCGGCTTCGGTGAGCACGGCGGCGGCGGCCACGAAGGTGGCCTGCACCACCAGCGGCGCCACGATGTTCGGCAGCACGTGTCGCACGAGGATCACCGGCAGCCGCGTGCCCACCGCGTGCGCGGCCTCCACGAACAGCTGCTCGCGCAGCGTGAGCGCCAGCGAGCGCACCAGCCGCACCACGCGCGGAATCTCGGGCACGGTGATGGCGATGATCACGGTGGTGAGGCTGGCGCGCGTCACGGCCATGAGCGCGATCGCCAGCAGGATGCCGGGGATGGCCATGAGCCCGTCCATCACCCGCATGATCGGGCCGTCGGCCCAGCGCACGAAGCCCGACACCAGGCCCAGCGCGATGCCGAAGAAGGTGGCGAGCACGGCCACCGAGGCGCCGACGATCATCGACACGCGGCCGCCCCACACGGCGCGGCTGAACACGTCGCGGCCCAGCGCGTCGGTGCCGAACCAGTGCTCGGCCGAGGCCGGCTGCATGCGCGCGAGCGGGTCGATGTCCTGCGGGTCGTGGGTGGCGATCCAGGGCGCGGCGATGGACAGCGCGGCCACCGCGATGAGCAGCAGCGCGCCGACGATCAGCGTCGGGTGCTTGCGCACCCAGCGCCAGCGCGGCGGTACGAAAGGAGGGTCTTCGGCGGCATCGGCAACGGCGGCGGGAATCGGCGCATCGACCTCGCGCAAGGGCAGGGCAGTGGACATGGCGTCGTGGGGCTCGTTCTTTGTTCTAGTACTGGATGCGCGGATCGAACAGGCGGTAGCTCAGGTCGATCAGGAGGTTGATCAGCACGTACACCCCCGCCGACAGCAGCAGCACGCTCTGGATCACCGGGTAGTCGTGGCGCTGCACCGAATCGATCACCAGCCGGCCCACGCCCGGAATGGCGAACACCGTCTCGGTGACCACCACGCCGCCGATCAGGAGCGCAATGCCCGCGCCGATGGTGGTGGCGATGGGAATGGCCGCGTTGCGCAGCGCATGGCCCAGCACCGGCAGCACGCCCAGGCCCTTGGCACGCGCGGTGCGGATGTAGTCCTCGTGCAGCACTTCGAGCACGGTGGCGCGCGTCATGCGCGTCACCAGCGCGATGTACACCAGCGCCAGGTTCACGCAGGGCAGCACCAGCGCGCGCAGCCAGGCGCCGGGGCCTTCGGAGAAGTTCACGTAGCCCTGCACCGGAAACCACGGCAGCTGCACCGCGAAGGTGTAGACCAGCAGGTAGCCCACGAGGAACACCGGCACCGAGAAGGCCAGCACCGCGAACAGCATCACGAGGCGGTCGATCCAGGTGCCCGCGCAGTAGGCCGCGAGCGTGCCCAGCGGCACGGCCGTCACCAGCGTGATGAGCATGGTGAGCGCCGCGATCGACACCGTGGGCTCCAGCCGCTGGCCGAGCAGCTGCGTCACCGGCACCTGCGTGAAGATCGAGGTGCCCAGGTCGCCCGTGAAGATCTTGCCGATCCACAGCCCGAACTGCTGCCACAGCGGCAGGTTCAGGCCGAGCGCGGCGCGCAGCTTGTCGATGTCCTCGGTGGTGGCGAGGTCGCCCGCGATGAGCGCGGCCGGGTCGCCCGGCGAGAGGTGGATCAGCAGGAACACCACCACGGCCACCACCGCCATCACCGGCAGCGTGGAAAGAAAGCGTCGAACGATGTAGCCCATGGCGGTGCGCGTGGCTTACTTGTCGAGCATCCAGACGGTGGGCAGGCCGGCCCACATCTTGTCCAGCCCCTTGATGCTGGCGCGCGCCGCGAACGCGGCCGAGTACTGGCCGGCGTTGATGTACGGCACGGCCTCGTAGGCGCGCGACTGGAAGGCGTCGAGCAGTTCCTTGCGCTTGGCCGGCATGGTTTCCTTCAGCCAGGCGGTGCGCAGCTCGTCGAGTTTCTTGTCGCAGGGCCAGCCGGGCAGCGTGTTGCCGCAGGCCGCGCCCAGGTAGGCGTTGCTGATGGGCGAGTTCACGTCGAACTCGCCGGCCACCGTGACGTACATGTTCCAGCCGCCGGCGTCGGACGCGTCGCGCTTGGCGCGGCGTGCACCGATGGACGCCCAGTCCATGGTCTGCGCATCGACGTTCAGGCCGATGCTCTTCATGGTCTGCGCGGCCATCAGCGCCTCGGCGTTGAGGTAGGGCACGTCGCTGGGCACCATCAGCACCACCTTCTCGCCCTTGTAGCCGGCGTCGGCGAGCATCTTCTTCGCCTTGGCGACGTCAGCCTTGCGGTAGGGCTCCGCGCCGGCGGAGGTGTCGTTGGGGCTGCCGCAGATGAACCAGGTGGCGCAGTAGGCCATGCGCATGTCCAGCGGGAAGCCCATGGCCGCGACGAAGCGTTCCTGGTTCACGGCCTGCAGCAGCGCCTGGCGCACCTTCGGGTTGTCGAAGGGCGGGTGCAGCTGGTTCATCACCAGGAAGCCCTGGTAGGCGCCGCCGGAGCCGATCTTGATGTTGTTGTCGGTGCGCAGCGGTGCGATGTAGTCGGGCGGCAGCTGCTCGATGTAGTCGACCTCGCCGCGCTTGAGCGCCGAGATCGCGCTGTTGGCGTCGGGCAGGTAGAGCCATTCGACGCGGTCGAGGCTGGTCTTCTTGCTGCCGGCCAGGCCGCTGGGCGGCTCGCTGCGCGCCACGTAGTTCGGGTTGCGCACGAACACCGTCTTGTTGCCCGGCACCCATTCGTCACGCTTGAAGATGAAGGGCCCCGAGCCGACGACCTCGGTCAGGGGCGCGGTGGCCGGCAGCTTGGCGATGCGCTCGGGCAGGATCACCGGCGGAAAGCCCGAGGGCTTGGCCAGCGCGTCGAGCACCATGCCGAAGGGCTCGTTGAGCGTGAGTGTGAGGGTGCGCGCGTCGGTGGCCTTCCACTCGGCGCCGACGGCCGTCATGGCGCGGCCCAGGCTGTCGCGTGCCGCCCAGCGCTGCAGCGAGGCCACGGCGTCGGCCGAAGTCACGGCGGCGCCGTCGGAGAACTTCAGGCCGGGGCGCAGCGTGAAGCTCCACTGCTTGCCGTCCTTGGAGGTCGTGTACTTCTCGACCATCTGCGGCTGCGGCTTGCCGGTGGCGTCCTGCGCGAACAGCGTGTCGTACACCATGTGGCCGAAGTTGCGCGAGATGTAGGCCGTGGTGAAGGTCGGGTCGAGGATCTTCAGGTCGGCATGCGCCACCACCTTGAGTGTCTTGGGCGGCGTCTGGGCGAGCGCGGGAAGGCTGGCGGCCGAAAGGGCCAGGGCAGCGAGGGCAGCAAGCGTTCGTCGGGTCATCGTCGGTTCTCCGGTCGGTGGGGCGAAACAAAAAAGAAGAAGAGGGAGCTCAGGCGGCGACGCCGATGGGCCACTTCGGCAGGCGAGCCTTGCGGTACGGCAGGGTGGTGAGGTCGAGCGTCACGGCGCCCGGTGCGCCGGCGTAGATCACGTGCTTGGCCACCTGCGAGTACGACGCGTAGAAGTGCTGCGACGACTTGACCACGACGATCTTCTTGGCCGCCAGGTCGCAGCCCAGCTGCGTGAACAGGTCGGTGCCCATGGCCTGGTTGCGCCGCGTGATCAGCACGATCTCGATGCCGTTCACCTCGACCAGCGCGCAGTCGCCCATGGCGGTGGGCGTGTTCGACAGGCCCGTCATCACCAGGTCTTCCTGCAGCGCCTTCACGGTGCATTCAAGGTCGAGCGGGTCGCCCGACAGCGGACTGATCTTGCCGCCGATGCGCATCTGCAGCCTGGCGCCCACGCCGGCGTCGAAAGCGATGCGCACGGCGATCGGGTCCCACATCGGGCCGAGCGCGGCGTTGGTGATGCCGCGCTCCAGCATGCGGCGCAGGATGAAGGTGGAGTCGCTCGCCGCGCCGCCGCCGGGGTTGTCGGCGCCGTCGGCCAGCACCACGGGGCCGCCGTCGAAGGCCAGGGCCTCGTCGAGCGAGTCGTCGATGCTGGGGTAGTTGACCGTGAGGCCGTCGCGCATGGCGATGACTTCGTCGGCCAGCTGGCGTGCCAGCGCATTGGCCTTGGCCTGATCGCCGTCGGTGTAGACCAGCACCTTGGTGCCCATCTCGGGCACGTCGCCCCACGAGAAGCCGTGCGTGAGCGAGACCGAAAGCACACCGTCCTTGCCTTCGAGCGCCTGCATGCGCTGCACGAAGCTGCGCGCCGGTTCGCGCGAGGTGTGGACGGTGACGATGATGTCGCAGTCGACCATCGCGACCACCGGCTTGACCTTGCCTTCGACGGCCGCGGCGCAGATGTCGACCAGCTCCAGCCCGCGTTCGAGCACGTCGGTGTGCGGGTACTCCTTGAAGGAGACCATCACGTTGGCGTTGTCCACCATGGCGGGCGTGAGGTGGTTGTGCGGGTCGAGCTCGGCGCCGATCACCACATCAGGGCCCACGATCTGGCGCACGCGCGCCAGCATGTCACCTTCGCAGTCGTCGTAGCCGTCGGCCACCATCGCGCCGTGCAGGCCGAGCAGCACCATGTCGACCGGCAGCGCGGCGCGCAGGTCGTTCAGCATTTCGTCGCGCAGGGTTTCGTAGGCGTGGCGCGTGGTGATGCCGCTGGGCTGTGCGCCCGCCACCATGCCTTCGAGCAGCGTCCAGCCCTTTTCCTTGCCGCGGATGCGCGCGGCCCACAGCGGGCCCGAGTAGATCGTCAGCGCATCGGGATGCTGGCCGGCGGGAAAGTAGCCGCGGTCCTTGAAGGAAGCGATGCCGGTCGGCATCGGGCCGAAGGTGTTGGTTTCGGTCGCGAGGGAAGCACTGAAGACACGCATGGGATGGTCTCTTGGGGTTGTGGGTTGTTCTTGTCAGGCGGCAGCGGCGGTGCGCAGCCGCTGCGGGCCGAGCATCTCGACCGTGAGCCCGAAGCCCGCGATACGCTCGGGCAGCGGCAGGCCGCGTGCCAGCGCGGCGCAGGCCTCGCCCATGGCGGCCGAGGTCTGGATGCCGTAGCCGCCTTGCGCCGCGACCCAGAAGAAGCCGGGCGCGTCGGGCGCGAAGCCGCCCACCAGGTCGCCGTCGGCCACGAAGGAGCGCAGGCCGGCCCAGGTGCGCGTGGGCCGGCGGATGGCGAGCGTGGTCGCCTCCTCGATGCGGTGCATGGCGATGGCGATGTCCATCTCTTCGGGCTGCACGTCCTGCGGCTCGACCGGGTCGGCGTTGGCCGGCGAGCCCAGCAGCATGCCGGCGTCGGGCTTGATGTACCAGCCCTCGTCGGCGGCGAACACCATCGGCCAGTGCGCCACGCTCTGGCCCTCGGGCGGCGCGAAGATGAAGGCCGAGCGGCGGCGCGGCTCGATGCCCAGCGGGCGCACGCCCGCCAGCTGCGCGATCGTGTCGACCCAGGCGCCGGCAGCGTTGAGCACCACGGGCGCCTCGTACACCGTGCCACCCGCCGTCACGCGCCAGCGTTCGCCCACGCGTTCCATGGCCGTGACCTCGGCGTCGCACACCAGCTTGCCGCCGGCCTGGCGCATGCCGCGCAGGTAGCCCTGGTGGATGGCGTGCACGTCCATGTCGGAGGCATCGGGTTCGTACACCGCGCCGGCTACCTGCTCGGGGCGCAGCGCCGGCACCATCTCGCGCGCCTGCTCGCCATCGAGGCGCTGGGCACCGACGTCCATGGCCCGCAGCAGCTCCCAGTGCGCTTCGAGCTCGTGCAGGTGCTCGGTGCCCGCAACCATCATCGCGCCGCGCGGCGTGAGCAGCGGGTGCTCGGCGAAGCCTTCGGGCGGGTGTTCGAGGAAGGCGCGGCTGGCCATGGTGAGGGCGCGCACCTGCGGCGTGCCGTAGCTCTCCATGAAGAGCGCGGCCGAACGGCCGGTGGAGTGGTAGCCCGGCTGGGCTTCGCGTTCGAGCAGGATCACGCGGGCATGCGGGGCGAGCCAGTGGGCCACCGAGGCCCCGGCGATGCCGCCGCCGATCACGAGGTAGTCGGCCACGACGGGAGTGGTTGTGTTTGTTGTCATCGCCGAAAAGTGTAGGTAGAAATTTGCGGATACGCAAATTGATTTGCGCCAACCAAGGGGAAACCATGGGTGCACCATCGAGGTGAAATTTGCGTACACGCAATTTGCGCATACGCAAAACGCATGCCGGGGCTGTCGCGCCGTGCGTGGCCGGCCGGGCGCGGGGCTGGCAGAATCACCCGGCATACCTAGAGAAAGCCAAGCGTGACTCCACACACAGGGAACCGGGGCGGGGCGAAGCCGAAGGAAGAGCCGCCCACGCTGGACCGCACCACTTTCGGCCATCGCCTGCGCACCGCGCGCAAGCGTTTCGGCTGGACGCTGGCGCAACTGGCCGAGCGCTCCGGCGTGTCGATCACCACCATCTCGCGCGCCGAGCGCGGCCAGCTCGCGCTCGGCTACGAGAACTTCACCGCGCTGGGCCGCGCGCTCGAGATGGACATGAACGCCATGTTCGCGGGCGCGGGCGTCAAGCCCGAGCAACTCGACGGCCCGGTCGTCACGCGCGCGGGCAAGGGCGTGGTCTACAAGGGGCTGGCCATCGCCTACGAGTTCCTGGGCACCACCGCCGCCGGCAAGCAGATGAGCCCCATCGTCGGCACCGTGCACGCGCGCCGCATCAACGGCCCCGAGGACTTCGTGCGCCACACGGGCGAAGAGTTCGCCTACGTGCTGTCAGGCGAGATCGACGTGTACTTCGACAACGGCGAGGTGGTGCGCCTGGCGCGCGGCGACTCGCTGTACTTCGACAGCCGCCTCGGCCACGCCTATGTGAGCGTGAGCCGTCAGCTCGCGAAGATCGTGGGCATGACCTCGGGGGAGAGCGGGCACATGAAGTCGGCGCGCGAGGCGCCTGCGATGAAGCCGGCGCGCAAGACCGTGGTGGCGAAGAAAGCCGCGGGTGGCCGCAAGGGCTGAGCGCCCGCGTCAGCCTGCGGCCCGACTTGAAGGAGACATGACGATGTCCGAGCACAAGATTTTCGCGATGCCGTTCGCCAAGGTGTACCCGATGTACGTCCAGAAAGCGGAACGCAAGCAACGCACGAAAGACGAAGTCGATCAGGTCATCTGCTGGCTCACCGGCTACGACGCGGCGGGGCTGCAGCAGCAGATCGAACAGCAGAACGATTTCAGGACCTTCTTCGCCCAGGCCCCGGCGCTGCACCCGAACCGCGCGCTGATCAAGGGCGTGGTGTGCGGCGTGCGCGTCGAGGAAGTCGAAGACCCGCTGATGCAGAAGATCCGCTACATGGACAAGCTGGTCGACGAGCTGGCCAAGGGCAAGGCGATCGAGAAGATCCTGTGAACGTAGTGCCTGTCTACCCCGTCGCCACGATGACGTGCGCCTGGATCTTGCCCGCCACCGGGCCGGTGCCATGGCGGCTGGCGATCGCCTCCTCCGCGCGGTCGGTCGCGAGTTGGAGCAGGCTCGCGTCGCGCGCCTCGATCTCGTTGCGCAGCGGCGTGCCCTGGCAGTAGGCCACCGCCACCTCGCGTGCCGAGGGCGAGTGGCTCAGCTTCTCGTGCGTCTGGATCTCGATGTCGGTGAACCCCGCGCGGCGCAGGTCGTCGCGGATCTGTGCGACGTCGTGGTAGCCGTGCGGCGTGCGCGCGAGAAAGCGCGGCGGGTCGTCCGGGAACACGGTGGCGACGGCGCGGGTGACGTCGTCGGCGAAGGCGTTCTCTTCGATGCGGTCCCAGACGCTGAACACGAAGCGCCCGCCGGGTTTCAGCACGCGGCGCGCCTCGCTGTAGCCGGCGACCCGGTCCGGGAAGAACATGGCGCCGAACTGGCACAGGACCACATCGAAGGAGGCGTTCTCGAACGGCAGGGCGAGCGCATCGGCCTGCCGCCATTCGATGCGGTTGTCCCTCGCCTGGCGGGTGACGGCGTAGTCGAGCATGGCGGGGTTGAGGTCGGTCACCACGTAGCGCGCACCGGCGCCGAGCTGGGGTGCCAGCATCCGCGTGACCGCGCCGCTGCCGGCCGCCGTTTCCAGCACCGCGCGGGGCGAGAACGCAGCGACCAGGGCGGCCGCGTCGACGGCGTAGCCCTCGAAGATCAGGGGGACCATCAGCGTGTCGTAGAACTTCGGGATCGAGCCCGCGAACACCTTGTCGCTTTCGTCGGCCATGGGAACTCCTTGAAAGCTCTGAACAGAGCGGGCCTGCTCCCTTGCTCCAACGAGTCCGTTGCCTGTTCGGGCATGCGTGACGGGGACGATGGGCCATGGTGGCCCTGCCAGGCATCGTCGTCAACGCCGTTGCGCGGGCGTCCTCCCCTGTAGTGGGTACCGGAGATGTTGCCGGGCGTTTCGGGCGCGCTGATCGGTCGACCGCTCCCTAACGGCCGCGGTCCCCATCGCGCACCGATTCGATCGTGCCGTTGTAGATGCGCACGATGCCGAAGAAGGTGCCCGGCCCGCGGTCGTAGGTCCATTCCTCCATTGGTACGCATTGATTGGCCAGCACCGCCTCGGGGCTGCCCGGCCGATAGGGCGTGAGGACCCAGCCGAGCTGCACCATCGGCACGCAGACCGCTTGCCGGTAGACCGGCTCGCCGCAGGTCTGGAGCAAGGTCGCGGGCGATGCCCCTTTTCCGACGAGGTAGCCGTTGCAGGCGAGGGACTGTGCTGCCGCGGAACTGGCGATCAGCAAGGCGGCAGCGGCGATCGAAACCCCAGTGACCAGGCGTGCGAAACGAGCCGCGCCCCGCATCGTTGACCCTCTTGAATGCTTCATGTGCGCATCACTCACTCACGAACCAGCTGGGCGTACCGCCAGAGGCCCCAGATCGCGCCGACGGTGATGCCGATGCTCACGCTCCAGCCCGCCGGCACATCGAATCCGAGCGCCAGGATCAGCATCAAGCCGACGCTGACCAGCGCGATGAAAGTCAGCGTGACGAAATCGAAGCGCGCGACCTCGACGGTGTCTTCCGCCACGCTGCGGTTGCGCTGGCCGTGCTTGCGGCGCAGGCCGCGGAACAGCAGGACATCGAGAACGAAATCGAAGATGCCGACGACAAGGTCGGCCAGGATGCTCCACATCGGGACGCTCCATTTGCGGTGACACCCTGGGTTGTCGCTGTGCGCTCAAGGGTCCGACCCGGGTGGTGCGGCGGAGCCGGGCGAAATGTTAGCGCGCTTCCGGCACGGCAGGCCATCATCCTCCGACCCGCTTCACGCCGGCATCTTCGGCGGCCAGTTGTGCGTCTCGCCGCGGCCCTCGCTGCACCAGGCATAGAGCGCGTCGTACATCACCAGCCCGTGCTGCAGCATGGCGTGGTCATCGGCGAACACGCGCGACAGGCCCAGCGAGATGGCGTAGAGCCCGGCCGACTGCGGCGTGAGGTCGAGCCGCGAGGTGTCCGCACCGCGCACGATGTCGGCCATCTGGTGCAGCGCAGGGTCGGCGAGCTCGTACTTCGCGAGGAAGGCGTCGAAGCTGCAGCGCTCGCCGACGTGGCTCATCTCCACGCCCGGAATGTCGTAGGGCGTGGCGCCGGTGCTTTGCGCCATCGCCAGCACGTCGGCCGGCGGCACGTAGAGAAACTCGGCCTCGCGGTCGATGAAGCGCAGGATCAGCCACGGGCAAGCGATGCGGTCGATCTTCGGGCGTTCGCGGGTGATCCATTTCATGGCGTGGCTCCTGGGTCGGCAGGCTTGGGCTGGAGCGGCCGGCCGGCGGCCTGCCAGCCGTCGATGCCGCCGCGCAGATAACGTGCATCCAGGCCCGCGGCGCGCAGCCGCAGGGCCGTGCTGCGCCCCACCTCGTGGCCGTACACGCAGTAGACGACGAGCGCGCGGTCGGCCGGAAGTTCGGCGGCCCAGCGATCGACCGCGGCCGGGTCGCGCCAGCGCGCACCGGGGATCATCGACGCGGTCTGCTCGAATACGCCGGCGCGGCGCACGTCGAGCAGCACCGAGCCGGCCACGTCGTCTGCTGTCGCTCCGAAAGGTTCGCTGGCGGCGTGCACCGCCTGCTGGTAGCGCGCGTACACCGGGGCCCAGTCGATGTTGGCCATGAAGGCTTCGACATACGCGCCGGCGGCGGCGCCGTGGTCCAGGTGGTAGGCGTGCTCGTACATGTCCAGCGCCAGCAGGGGCGTGCCGCCCGCCAGTGCGTGGGTGTGATCGGTGGCCCACTGGTTGACGAGCGTGCCCTCGCGCGGCTGGAAGGTGAGCAGCACCCAGCCCGAACCGCCGCCGAGCGCCTTGCCCATGGCGGCGAACTCTTCGCGCCATCGGTCGACGCTGCCGAAGCTGGCCGCCAGGGCGAGTGCCATGGCGGGCTCCATCGTCCGGGCGTCGCCGCCGAGCGAAGCGAAGTACAGCTCGTGCAGCAGCATCGAGTTGCAGGCGATGAGCTCTTCGCGCTTGAGGCCGTTGAGCGCGAAGCCGGGCATGGCGGTGAACGATGCCGTGGCGAGTTGCGCGCGGATGGCGTTGAGGCGCTTGACGGCGCCGCCATAGTTGTTCTGGTGGTGGCTGTTCAGAAGCTTCTGCGACAGCCCGCGCAGCGTGGCGGGGTCGAAGGGCAGCGGTTGGGGGCGGGCGTCCATGGGAACTCCTTCAGCGCGGCAGGGCAGACAGCCACGTGAGCGCCAACCCGATGGCCGCGCAGGCACCGAGCAGTGGCATCACGCCGACCTTGAAGCGGAACAGGGCGAGCGTCGCGGCCACGGCAATCACCGCCGAGATCGCGTCGAAGCGGCCTGCGAAGCCGTGCGGCCAGAGCACGTGGTACGCGAAGAACAGCGCCAGGTTCAGGATCACGCCCACCACCGCCGCGGTGATCGCCGACAGCGGCGCCGTGAAGCCCAGCCGGCCATGCGTGGCCTCGATGGCGGGCCCGCCCGCCAGGATGAAGATGAACGAAGGCAGGAAGGTGAAGAAGGTGACGACCGTCGCCGCCAGCGCGCCGCCGAGGAACAGCGAATCAGGCCCCAGCACCTGCGTCAGCCAGCCTCCGACAAAGCCGACGAAGGCCACGACCATGATGAGCGGCCCCGGCGTGGTTTCTCCCAGCGCCAGCCCGTCGATCATCTGCGCGCCCGAAAGCCAGTGGTACTGCTCGACGGCCCCCTGGTACACGTAGGGCAGCACGGCATAGGCGCCGCCGAAGGTCAAGAGCGCAGCCTTGGTGAAGAACCCGCCCATCTGCGTGAGCGTGCCGTGCAGGCCCTGGGTCGCGACGAGCACGCCCATGGCCAGCAGCCACAGGCCCAGGCCGATGCCCAGGACCTTCAGCAGATGCGCGCGCGAAAAGCGTGCGTGCGCCGGCGTGGGCGTGTCGTCGTCGATCAGCGCCGGGCCGTAGTGCTGCTGCGCGCTGCCGTGGCCACCGCCGAGTGCGAACACCTCGGGCGCCCATCGCGCGCCGAAGTGCCCGATGAGGCCGGCGGCCAGCACGATCGCCGGAAACGGCGCGTCGAACGCGAAGATGGCGACGAAGGCCGCGGCGGCGATGCCCCACATCCACCGGTTCTTCAACGCGCGGCTGCCGATGCGGTGCGCCGCGTGCAGCACCAGCGCGGTGACCGCCGGCTTGATGCCGTAGAAGATGCCGGCCACCACCGGCACGTTGCCGAAGCGCAGGTAGACCCACGATAGCGCGATGAGGATGAACAGCGAGGGCAGCACGAACAGGGCGCCGGCCACGAGGCCGCCGCGCGTGCGGTGCATGAGCCAGCCGATGTAGGTGGCCAGCTGCTGCGCTTCGGGGCCGGGCAGCAGCATGCAGAAGTTCAGCGCATGCAGGAAGCGCTTCTCGCTGATCCAGCGCCGTCGCTCGACCAGCTCCGCATGCATGATCGCGATCTGTCCGGCGGGCCCGCCGAAACTGATGAAGCCGAGCTTGAGCCAGAAGCGAAGCGCTTCGGCAAAGGAAATGGGCGTGGGGGGCGCAGGAAGCGCAGAGGGGGCGTCAGGCAAGGCGGTGTCCACGGAAAACTCCGTTGAGGGTCACCAGCGCTTGGACGGGACACCGTCTTGCTTTGCAGCGCGGGAGGCTGTTTTCCCGCGGAAGGGCATCGTAGCAGCGGCAGTTCCTGCTGGCAACGTGAGGCCCTCAGGCCCTCTTCACGTTGCTGGAACGCACCCGTGCGTTTTTTTGGTCAGCGCACTTGCGCGCACACGCGCTTGAACACGATCCCGCTCACCGTGGTCGGGCCGCCAACGGCCTTCCACTCGCTGCGCCGGGCGAGGTCGATGTCGTGCACTTCCAGCGGCCCGTTGTGGCTCACGACGCGGCGCATCTTTTCGCGCCGGCCCTTGCAGTCGTAGTCGTAGAGATAGCGTGAGGTGCGAAACGGGGTCTTGCCCACGTCGGTCTGCAGCTCGTCATAGCGGTAAAGCGTCCACGCTTCCACGGCATCGCCATGCGGCTTGACCGAATCGCGCTGCAGCAGCACCTGCTTGCGCGGGGTGGTGGCGATCTCGGTCCAGGTGTCGGCGGCGTGTGTGGCAACTGCAGTCAGCAAGGTCGCTGCTGCGCAGGCGGATGCGACGAGGTGGCATGCCAGCACGGCGCGGTGCTTGGGCAGACGAGGCTTCATTGGTTTCACTCCCTGTGAATCGGTGGCAAGCAGGCGAAGAATGCCATGCATCGCCGCGGGCGAGAACCTGTGCCTCAGGCCGCGATGAACGCCGAAGGCTTCTGCCCGAGCCGCTTGCGGAACATGGTGGAGAAGGCGCCCGGGCTGTCGTAGCCCAGCTGAAGCGCCACCGCCGTCACCGGCCGGCCCGTTGCCAGCTGGGCCATGGCCGAGAGCAGGCAGGCCTGGCTGCGCCATTCGGCGAACGCCATGCCGGTGTGCAGGCGAAAGAACCGGCTGAAGGTGCGTTCGCTCTGGTGCAGCTGCTGCGCCCAGGCCAGGGGCGACGTGCGCACGTCGGGCGCGTGCAGGAAGGCGATGCACAGCGCCGCCAGTCGCGGTTCGCCCGGCAGCGGCGCAAAGAAGGGCAGGGCCGCCGCGCGGCCGACTTCTTTCAGCACCAGCGCCATCAACAGGCCGTCGCGGCCGCGTTCGTCGTACAGCGCCGGCACGTCGATGGCCTCGATCAGCAGCTGCCGCAGCAGCGGCGACACGGCCAGCACTTCGCACTGCGGACCGCCGCGCGGCACAGCGGCCGGCTCGATGTAGAGGCTGCGCGTGCTGACGCCCACCATCCGCACCCGGTGCGGTTTGCCGGCCGGAATCCAGACGCCGCTGTGCGGCGGCACGACCCAGGCGCCGTCGTCCGTGCCCACCTCCATCAGCCCGGTCGCGCCGTAGAGAAACTGGGCGCGGCGGTGGCTGTGCATCTCGAGCAGGGTGCCCGGCGCGTAGTCGGTGCCGATGGCCAGCACGGCGCGGGGCGTGGGGTCGAGGGTGTCGAGGGGCTGGTTGCGCACGGCAGCGGATTTGTGGGTTGGCCGGAACGCAAATATTGTTGACCGAACATCGCAAGCGCGCCAGCCCCTCGGACTCTAGCCTCGAGGCTTCTTTCCGTGTCGATGGAGTGAGTGCCTTGTGTCGTTGTATGTGATGTTGGTGGTGTGCGGATGCCTGACGGGCGTCACCACCGTGCTGTTCGGTTTCGGCGGTGGATTCGTCGTGGTCCCGTTGCTCTACCAGCTGCTGTCCCAGCTGAATGCGGCCGACAGCGCCGTCGGGCAGTCGGCCATGCAGATCGCGGTGGCCACCTCCACCTGCGTGATGGTCTTCGGCGCGCTGCTGGCCACGTGGCGGCATCAGCGTGCAGGAACGCTGGACTGGTCGCACATCAGGCCTCTGCTGGGCGTCATCGGTGCTGGTGCGGTGCTGGGTGCGCTGGCCGCCACCGCGGTCCACGGGGAATGGCTGCGCTGGGCGTTTGCGGCGTACCTCGCGCTGACCATCGTGGACTGCTGGCTGCGGCCCGGCTTTCTTGCGCCGGCCGTGGCGAGCAAGGCTGCGCCCTCTCTCGCGGCCACGGCGCTGTCGGGCCTGGCGATCGGCTGGATTGCCGCGTTCCTCGGCGTCGGCGGCAGCGTGATGACGGTGCCCCTCATGCGCCGTCGCGGCATCGAGATGAGCCGCGCGACGGCCATGGCCAATCCGCTGTCCCTACCGGTCGCGCTGGCGGGCACGGCCACCTACGTGGCCCTGTCCGCCACCTCGACGCCGTCGTTCGGGCCGTGGCACGTGGGGTATGTCGACGTGCGCGCGGCGGCGGCGCTCGTGGTGGGTTCGTGGATCGGCATCCGCGTCGCCGCGCTGTGGATCGGGCGCATTCCGGACCGCATCCACGCCAAGGTCTACCTGGCCTTGTTGATCGTGGTGTTTGGGGCGATGGTGGTGCGCTGAGCGCGCGGCACCGTCCGGCTTCACGCCATCGATGCGCCCAGCAGGAAGTCCGTGACCTCGTCCGAGAACACGCTGCGCCGCGCACCGAGGAGCACGCCGTTTGCGTCCTGCGGGTCGGGCCGCGCGGGAGGCATGCCGTGGGCCACCAAAGCCTGGGCGCAGCCGACCCAGTCGCCGCCTTCGACGGGCTCGTTGAGCGAGGCCCACGACAAGGTGCCGCAGGCGTTGTCGCCGAAGCCGTGCGGCGCCTGCCAGTCGGCACCGTGTGCGAGCAGGAACCGGGTGAGCGCTGCATCGCCGCAGAACACGGCGTGGTTGAGTGCCGAGGCGTCCCAGTCGCCGCCGCGGACTTCGAGCGGCCAGCCGAGCGTGACCATCGCCTTCACCGCGTCGCTGCAGCCCTGCGCCGCGAGCTCGGGCAGCAGGCGAAGCTGCGTGGGGTCGAGCGCGCCGATGAGGCCGGGGTGCCGCGCCTGCAGCTCGCGCGCCGTGGCTTCGTCGCCGCGCGCGCAGGCTGCGATGAAGGCTTCGCTGGTGGCGAGCGGCGTCGGGTCGCCGCTTGCGGCCTTCAGCAGCTGCGCGACCTCGGTCAGCCCGAAGCGTAGGGCGATGGTGTGCGCGGGCGTGCCATCGGACGTGAACACGTCCGGGCGCGCGCCGGCGGCCAGCAAGGCCTCGATGTGTGCGGGCGAGCGGCGGCGGCGAAGGGCCCACAGCAGCGGCGAACCCCAGTCCGAGATGGGCGGGCCCTGCGGCGGTTCGTTCGCGTCGCCGCCGTGTGCGAGCAGGAGGCGCAGCGTCTCGACATCGTCCAGGTCGAGCACCCGGTACAGCGCGTTGGAACCCGTCACGCGCGCGCCGGCTTCCAGCAGCAGCTTCGTGCAGGCGGGCTGGTCCAGCGAGTGGTACAGCGATTCGCCGTCGTTCGGGTCGGCCCCGGCGTCGAGCAGCAGCTTCGTCAGTTCGGGGTCGTGGTTCTGGCCGGCCGCACCGTACAGCGCGGACAGGCGCTCGGTGTCGGCGGGCGCTTCGAGCGATGCGGGAGGCCAGCGGTTGCCGGCCGATTGATCGGGGGACGCGCCGGCGTCGAGCAGGAACTTCGCGCACGCGTGCAGGCGTTCGCGATGGCCCGGCAGTCGCATCAGGCCGGAATGCGTGACGGCGACGAGCGGCGGCAGTTGCAGCGGGCCGCCCGCGCGATGGACCCATGCCGGGTCTTGCGCGGAGGCATGGCGCAGCGCGGCTTCATCGCCGATGGCGCAGGCCACCCAAGGGTCGCCACCGGCCACCAGGGCGGGGTTCTCGTCGCGCATGCGCAAGGCCGCCGCGGGCCGTGCGCGGTTCGTGCCGCCGGCGATGTCGCCCGCGTACACGAGGCACAGCCAATGGAGCACCGCTTTGGCCGGCTCATCGACCTGCGCCCTGCGGGCGAGGACAAAGCCCTGCAGGTCGGCCCACGACGCGAAGCCGTACTCGCGCGCCACGCACGACTGGGCATCGTGCAGACGCAAGCCCTGGGCTGCGAGGGCGCCGTCGGTCTTGCCCGTTGCGGCCGGCAGAGCGCTGCGAAATCGGTGAAAGGCCGTGGGATCGTTGCTGCGGTAGAGCGCCAGCAGTTCCTTGGCTTGCTTCTTCAGGTGGCCGATGTCGGGCCGGGCGGGAATGCGCTTCATGGAAACCTCCGTGCATCAGGCGCCGATGACCCGCAAATCCGGCTGCACAAAAGGCTGTGGATCGTCATGAAGAAGGCAAGTGGGTTCAACCCTTCCCGCGGGCCCGGGCGCGGCTTGCACCGCGGCTCGGATGGTAGCGGATCGGGGCAGGGCGACGCCACGCGCCGAAGTGCAGATCACTGCTTGCGTGCCACGATGAAGGGGCGGTTCTCGCCTCCCTTCGTCGCGTGGTTCTCGCTGGCAAGCACCTCGAAGCCGGCCGCCTGCAGATGCGCCCCGAGTTCTGCAGCCCGGAACACACCGGCATGCGGTGCCAGCCCGATCGCGCGCATCGCGGGCAGCAAGGCCAGCCGCAAGAGCGGGGTCATGTCGCCGAGGCAGGGCGTCTTGGAGATGAACAGGCCCTGCGGCGCGAGCAGGGCGTGGATGCGGCGCAGCGTGCCGGGCAGGTCGCGCACCAGGTGGAGGTAGTTGAACCCCAACACGGCGTCGAAGGGGCCTTCGCCCGGTGCCAGCGTCTCGGCGGTCGCCACGCGGAACGCCAGGCCGGGGACCGGGGCGGCGGCGTGTTTCTCTTCGGCGATGGCGATCATGCCTTCGGCGATGTCCGTCGCCAGGTACGCGCGAACGTGGCCCGCGAGGCGCAGGGCCGTCGTGCCGGTGCCGCAGCCCAGCTCGAGCACGCGCGCGTCCGGTTTGAACAGGGCGCGGGTCCGCTCGAGCGTGCGCGCGTAGCCGGCCTCGTCCGCGATGGCGCTCTTCGCGTAGCGGCGAGATGTGCGGTCCCAGAATCTGGCGTCGTTCGCGAGGCTCATGGTCTTGGACAGGCGGCGTGTGGAAGGGTGCGGCGCACTGTAAACCGCCGCCGGGGCGCTGTCGCCGATTTGCGCCGCTTCGCCCGCCATGTCGCTATGCTGGCGCCCGCCAATCACTCCAGGAAAAGAGACTTCCATGACCATGCGTACCTCGTCTTTCTTCTCCCTGCGTTCCGTTGCCCTGGCCTGCGGCCTGGCGCTCGGCGCCGTGGCCACCGCGCAGGCGGCGCCCGATGCGAAGCTGCTGGCGGCGGCCGAGAAAGCACAGCCCGCCGTCATCGACAACCTGAAGGAGATGGTGTCCATCGAGTCGGGCAGCCTGAACGTCGAGGGCCTGATGAAGATGGCCGACGTGATCGAAGGACGCCTGAAGGCCGTCGGCTTCAAGACGGAGCGCCGCAAGGCCTCGGCCGGCGCGGGCGCCGACATCGTCATCGGCACGATCAAGGGCACGGGCAAGCGCAAGATCATGCTGCAGGGCCACATGGACACGGTGTACGCGCCGGGCATCCTGAACAGCCAGCCCTACAAGGTGGACGGCAACCGCATCTACGGCCCCGGCATCGCCGACGACAAGGGCGGCCTCGCGGTGATGATGGCGTCGCTGAAGATCCTGGCCGACGCGGGCTGGCGCGACTACGACACGCTCACCGTGCTCGTGAATCCCGACGAAGAGGTGGGCTCGGTGGGCTCGGGCGAACTCATCGCGACCACGGCCGACCTGCACGACACGGTGCTGTCCTTCGAGCCGACGGCCGCCAAGGCGGTGGCCAAGGGCGAGTCGCTGCTGCTCGGCGCGGCCGGCATCGCGCAGGCCACGCTCGAGGTGAAGGGCCGTGCGGCGCACGCCGGCGCCGCGCCCGAGCTGGGCCGCAACGCGCTGTACGAGCTGTCGTACCAGATGCTGCAGACCAAGGACCTCGCCAAGGACATCCCCGGCGTGACGCTGAACTGGACCGTGGCGCGCGCCACCGGCCCGATCAACCAGATCACCGAGAAGGCGCAGGCGCTGGGCGACATCCGCATCACGCAGCCCGGTGCCGAGAAGAAACTCACCGAGGCGCTGCAGGCCAAGATCGCCAGCGGCAAGCTGATTCCCGACACCGAGACCACGGTGAAGGTCGAGGTGGGCCGCCCGGCCTTCGTCGCGGGCGCCAAGGGCCGCGCGCTGGCGGAGAAGGCGCAGGCGATCTACAAGGAGCTCGACCGCGAACTGGCGCTGACGCCGATGACCGGCGGCGGCACCGACGCGGGCTTCGCGGGCCGCTCGGGCAAGGCCACGGTGGTCGAGAGCTTCGGCCTCGCGGGCTTCGGCTACCACGCGCGCGACGAGTACATCGAGGTCGACTCGATCGTGCCGCGCCTGTACCTCGTGACGCGGCTGTTGACCGAGATCGGCAAGAACTGAGTTCGTAGCGCGCAGTGCGCCCGCGGCAGGGGCCGCGGGTTCACTGCGGTGCGTTGGGATCGCCCGGGCGGCGGCGATGGGTGGCAGCTGCCGCCGCGGCGGCCTGAGCCTGGGCTTGCTGCTGTTGCGCCTGCTGGCGTTGCATCTGTTCCTGTTGGTGCTGCTGCTGGCGGGCCTGGTTCTGTGCGGCCTGCTGTTGTTGCTGCATCTGCTGGCGCTGCATCTGCTCCTGTTGCTGGCGTTGCTGGGCCTGGGCGGCCTGCTGCTGTTGCATCTGCATCTGGCGCGCCTGTTCCATCTGGGCCTGGCGTTGCTGCTGCGCGGCCTGGGCCTGCGCCTGTTGTTGCTGTTGCAACTGCTGCTGGCGACGGGCCTGCTCCTGTTGAGCCTGTTGCTGCATCTGCTGCGCGCGCCGGGCCTGTTCCTGCTGCGCCTGCCGTTGCTGTTGCTGGGCGGCCTGGGCCTGCTGCTGTTCCTGCTGGCGACGTAGCTGTTCCTGTTGTGCCTGTTGCTGCTGCATCTGTTGGCGGCGGCCCTGCTCCTGCTGGTCCTGGCGTTGTTGGCGCAACGCCTGTTCCTGTTGCTGCGCCTGCTGCTGGCGACGCGCCTGCTCTTGCTGGGCCTGTTGTTGGCGCTGCTGGTATTGCGCGGCCTGCTGCTGCTGCATCTGCTGGTGACGGGCTTGGTCCTGCGGGTCCTGGCGTTGACGCAGTGCCTGCTCCTGTTGCGCTTGCTGCTGACGTCGTGCCTGTTCCTGCTGCGCTTGCTGCTGGCGCCGTGCCTGCTCCTGCTGGGCCTGTTGTTGACGCTGCGGGTCCTGCGTGGCCTGCTGTTGCTGCATCTGCTGGCGACGGGCTTGTTCCTGCTGATCCTGGCGTTGGCGCAGAGCCTGGTCCTGTTGCATCTGCTGTTGACGCCGTGCCTGCTCCTGCTGCGCCTGTTGTTGACGTTGCTGGTTCTGTGCCGCTTGTTGCTGCTGCATCTGCTGTCGACGGGCTTGCTCCTGCTGGTCCTGGCGCTGGCGCAAGGCCTGTTCCTGCTGCACCTGTTGCTGGCGCCGAGCCTGTTCCTGTTGCGCCTGCTGTTGCTCGCGCACCTGGTTCTGGGCTGCCTGCTGCTGCATCAGCGCTTGTTGTTGCTGCTGCTGGGCACGCGCCTGTTGCTGCAGCTGCTCTTGCTGCTGCGCTGCCTGCCATGCCGCCGCACCGGTTGGCGGGCCGCTGCGATCGCCTGCGTAGTTGTTGTTGTAGACGTTGCGCACGTTGTTGACCACCGTGGTCGAGCGCGAGACATACGTGCTGTTGTTGTAGACCACCGCAGGCCGGTAGGCCGGTGGCGGCGGTGCCGCGCGGTCGCGCCAGCGCGGCGCGCCCCAGTTCATGTTCCAGGCGTTCCAGCCCCAGCCGTGGCGCTCCAGTGCCGAGCCGACGATCACGCCGCTGCCGAAGGCCAGTGCGCCCACTGCGGCCACCTGGCCGCGGCTGTAGCCGGGCTCGACCACCACCGGCGGCGGTGCATAGGCATAGCCGGGGTAGACGGCCACGGGCGTGTCGTACACGACCTGCGGGTCGTAGCGCGGCACGTACACCACGTCGGGCTGCACGGGCTCGATGGTGATGAGCTCTTCGGGCGCTTCGATCACCGTGGGGCCCGCGTACATGGGCTGCATGTCGGGCGCGGGCGTGTAGTTGGGTGGCGTCGCGGCGCGCGCCACGCGCAGCTTGTCGTTGTTCTTGAGGCGACCGGCCTTCGAGGCGCGCTGGCGCATCACCTGGATCGCGTTCATCACGTCGGCCGGGTCGTTGTAGTAGGCCTTGCCCAGCGAGGTGGTCCACGCGATGTTGCCGGCCATCTGGTCCATCACGGGCCGGAACGCGGTGAGCGACTTCACGCTCGGGTCCCACGGCTGCTGGTTGGCGGCGTCGGCGAGCGGGCCGGCCTTGAGTGTGGGGTTCTGCTGCAGCCAGCCGTGGGCCGCGGTGATCTGATCGGGGTAGGTGGCACCGGCCAGGATCTGCGCGACGAGCTTGTCGGGGTACAGCGCGATGGGCGCGACCAGCTGGTAGAGCTGCTCGGCCGAGGGCGGCGTGTAGGCGGCCGGCACCGGTGCGGCGACGGGCGCGGGGGCTGGTGCCTGGGTGGCCGGTGCTTCAGCGGCGGGAGGTGGTGGTGCGGGCTTGTCGCAGCCTGCAACGAACAACGCTGCGACGCACAGCGAAGCCACGAGGCGCCGCTGAAGGAGGGGGCGGTGGGGAGAGGGTGTCATCTGGCATGTCCTGAAGACGCCGGCAGGGTGCCCGGAACTCCTTCAACGGCGGGCCAGAGCAGGCGATGACACAGCCTGCGCCCCGGATGCAACGGTCTGTGTCGGCGGTGCGCCGCCTGTGCTGTCGGCGCAGGACCACGAGACCACCGGGCGACGTGGCGATCGCCCGGGGAAGAACCTCTGTCGTTACTTGGCGCCGCCCGAGTACTTGGTGACGCTGCTGGCCTTCACGTGGTAGCCGCTCACGCCCATCATCGAGTCGTTGCGCAGCGTCTGCAGCTTGCCCGTGACCCACACGGTGTCCATGGCGCGGAACTTGGCGCCCTTTTGCGGAATGACGTGCAGGATCTGGTTGGCCGGCGGCGGCGGCGTGTGGATGCAGGCGCCGAAGTAGGGTACGAGCAGGAACTCGGTGACCTCGCCCTTGGCCTCTTCGAGCGGCACGATGAAGCCGGGGATCTTCACTTCCACGCCGTTGAGCGCGGGGTTGGTGGGCGCGTTGTTCGACACCTCCTGCATCTTCATCAGCAGCTCGTTGGCGCGCGGGTCGCCGTCGTCGAGCGTGCTCAGGTCGATGCCCTTGAAGGCCTTGGCCGGGTCCCAGTCCTTGGGCACCAGCTCTTCCCAGCTGATCTGGCGCGGCTGGCCCGCCGCGGCCTGGGGCGCGGCTGCGGCCGGCTTGCCGCCCAGCGGGTTGGTCGCGGTGGTGTCCTTCGGTGCGGGCTCGGCGGCCCAGGCGGCGGCTGCGAGGCCGGCGCCGGCCAGCAGCATCGACAGGGCGGTGAGCACGCGGGATGTGGAGGTCTTCGTCATGGTCAGATTCTCGGAGAAAGGCCGTCGGCCAGCGACAGGCGGTAGGCCCGGATGCCGGGCAGCAGGCTCGCGAGCCAGCCGGCGACCAGCAGGCTCGCCGTCAGCAGCCATTCGTTCAGTGTAGGTTCGGACAGGCTCAGCGTCAGCCCGAACTGCGCCTGCAGCCATGGCGAGAGCAGGGCGATGCCGAGCACCGCCATCGTCACGCCCAGCAGCACGCCCAGCACGGTGACCAGTGCGCCCTCGAGCGCCAGCAGCGCCAGCACGTGGCGCAGGCCCGCGCCCACGGCGCGCAGCACGGCGAGCTCGCGGCGGCGTTCGTTCAGGCCCGCCATCACCACCGACACCAGCCCCGCGAGGCTCACGAGCGCGACCAGTGCCGACATCAGCAGCAGCGCGTTCTCGCCGATGCCGATCACGCTCCACAATTCGTCGAGCGCCACGCCGGGCAGGATGGCCATGAGCGGTTCGCCGGTGTAGGTGGAGATCCAGCGCTGCACGCCGAACACGGCGGCGCGGTTCTTCAGGCCCACGAGCGCGGCCGTCACGTTCTTGGGCGTGAGGTCGAACTTGCGCACCTGCTCGGCGGGAATCTTCACGCCCGGCATCGGCGCGCCGCCCACCCATTCGAGGTGGATGGCTTCCATGGCCGCCAGGCCGATGTGCACCGTGCGGTCGACCGGCGTGCCGGTGCGCGCGAGCACGCCCACCACGGTGAAGGGCTTGTCGGCATGCTCGGCCACGTTGAGTTCGCCGCTGCCGTGCGCCAGCGTGATCTTCTGGCCCACGTGGTAGCCCAGCTTGTCGGCCACCTCGGCGCCGACCACGGCATCGAACAGCGCGTCGAAGGGTTTGCCTTCGCGCAGCTTCAAGGTCTGGCGGTCGCCGTAGCGGAAGTGCGTGAAGTAATCGGGCGTGGTCGCGAGCACCGAGAAGCCGCGGTGCGAGTCGCCCAGGGACAGCGGCACCACCCAGTCGACGCCGGGGTGGGCCTGCAGTGCCTGCACGCTCTTCCACGAGATGTTGTTGGTGGCCGCGCCGATGCGGAACACCGAGTACAGCAGGAGCTGCGTGGAGCCGGTGCGCGCGCCCACGATGAGGTCGGTGCCCGAGACCGACGACGCGAAGTTCTCGCGCAGCTCGGTGCGGATGCGCTCGACGCCCAGCAGCAGGAAGGTCGACAGCGCGATTGAGAACACCGTCAGCGCGAGCGTGAAGCGGCGGTTCCAGGCGCTGCGCCATGCGATCGAAAAAAGTGCTCTCATGCGTCCACCGCCATCGCGCTCGATGCCGCACGGTTGATCTCCGGCAGCAGCACGTGCCGCGCGAAGCGTGGTGCGATGCGCTGGTCGTGGCTCACGAACACGAGCGCGCTGTGGTTCACGGCGCAGGCCGTGAGCAGCACGTCGAGAAAGGCTTCGCGCCGGTCTTCGTCGAGCGCGGAGGTGGGCTCGTCGGCGATGACGACCTCGGGCTGGCCGATGAGCGCGCGCGCCGCGGCCACGCGCTGCTGCTGGCCCACGGAGAGCTGCAGCGCCTGGCGCTTCGACAGCGCGCGGTCCAGGCCCATCTGGTCGAGCAGGTGCTCGGCCTCGTCGCGCGAGCTGCCGCTGCGCGCGGCCTGCGCCTCGCGCCGCGCCGAGAAGCGGCAGGGCAGCAGCACGTTGTCGAGCACGCTCAGGTAGGGCAGCAGGTTGAACTGCTGGAAGATGTAGCCCACGTGCGCCACGCGGGCGCGGTCGCGCTGCGTGCCCGAGAGCTTGGCCCAGTCGTGGCCCAGCAGCGTGACGCGGCCTTCGTCGGCCACCAGCACGCCGGCCAGCAGCGACAGCAGCGTGCTCTTGCCGCAGCCGCTCGGGCCGTGCAGGAACACGGATTCACCCGCCGTGATGCGCAGGGCCTCGATGTCGATGCAGGGTGTCTTCACGCCGGGCCAGGTGAAGCGCAGGGCTTCGGCGGCGAGCACGACGCGCAAGTGCGTGGTCTCGGCCTGCGGGAGGGTGCTCACGCTGTCACTTGCCCAGCGTCAGGCGGGAAGGCTGCGCGGCCTGCGCGCCGCTCGGGCGCTTCAGCTGGCGCTTGAACTGGCCTTGCGCGCTGGCGATCTGCACGTCGATCTGGCGTGCGCCCTTGAAGGCCGAGAACAGGTTCAGGTCGATGAACTTCGCGGCGGCGGCCTGGGTGCAGTTGAAGGAGAAAGAGGCGTCGAGGTCCGCGTGGCCGCTCGATTCGGCCGGGTCGGGGTTGCCCAGGCCGAGCGCGCCGGAGCGCAGGTCGACGGGGCCGAGCTTGCAGTTGGCGGCGGGGTCGATGGTGAAGAGCTTGTCGGCCGCGCGCAGCTGGGCGATGGCGGCTTCGACGGTCTTCTTCTCGGCGTCGGTCTTGGGGGCGCGTTCGAAGCCGACGATGTTGTCCAGCGGCGATTCCATGGCGATCACGATGGTGGGCCCGTCGATGGCCACGTCGAGCTTGAGCTGGCCGTGCACATGCGCGTGCTGTTGCTGGGCCTGTGCGGGAAGGATGGCGGCCGCGAACAGCGCGGCGGCGGTCAGTGCGAAGCCGGAGGACGTGCGTCGAAGTCGGGTGTGCAGGGTGTGCATCATGGTTCTGCGCCTTGCCGGGTCGGCAGCCCCGGCGTGTTGCTCCATTCGCTCCAGCTGCCGGCATAGAGCGCGGTCGTCCCGAACCCCGCGATCTGCATCGCGAGCAGGTTGGGCACGGCGCTCACGCCGCTGCCGCACTGGTGGACGACGGTCGCCGCATCGCGCCCCGCGAGCAGCGCTTCGAACTCGGCGCGCAGTTGCGCGGCGGGCTTGAACTTGCCATCGGGACCGATGTTGTCGGCGAAGGGCCGGTTCAGGGCCCCGGGGATGTGACCCGCGATCGGGTCCAGAGGTTCCACCTCGCCGCGGTAACGTGCACCGGCACGCGCGTCGATCAGGTTCTGGTCAGGCTGGCCGAGCCGGCGCACCACGGTGTCGGTGGTCACGAGCCTGGCGATCGGCTCGCCCTGTACGAAATTCGACTGGAAGCGCGCGGGCTCCTCGCGGTCGGTCACTTCGCCGCCCGCGGCCTGCCAGGCCTGCAGGCCGCCGTCGAGCACGGCCACGGCGTCGTGGCCCATCCACTTGAGCATCCACCACAGGCGCCCGCAGTAGTTGGCGCCGTTGCGGTCGTACACCACGGCCTGCATCGTGTTGGAGAAGCCCACGGACGAGAGCCAGGCCGCGAATTTCTCGCGGCTGGGCAGCGGATGGCGCCCGCCCGAGGCGGGCACGCCGTCGTCCTGCGCCACCACCACGTCGCCGCGCGCGCCGGGCAGGCCATGCTTGGCGCTGAGGTCGGTGTCCAGGTTGGCGTACTGCGCGCCCGGGATGTGCGCGGCGGCATACAGCTGCGCGCCGGCCTCGGGCTTCATGAGGTCGAAGCTGCAGTCGAACACCATGAGGGGCGAGTCGCCCTCGCGCAGTTGCCTGAGTTGTTCGACGGAGATGAGGGTGGTGTACATGGCGGAAGCTCCTTCGAAAAATGGTTCGGCGATGGGTGCCGTGGCTGCTGCGTTCAGTGTTCCTCGGCCGGCGCCTTCGGCACGGCCCGCTGGCGCAGCACGGTGGCCGCGATGCCGCTGGCGATGATCAGCGCCATGCCGGCCCAGCCGGCGGCGTCGATGCGGTCGTCGAACAGCACCACGCTGTAGAAGGCCGCGAACACGATGCCCGAATATTGCAGATTCGCCACCACCAGTGTGCCGGCCTGGGTCTTGGCGGTGGCGTAGGCGCGGGTCATGCACAGCTGTCCGAGGGCGGCCAGCAGGCCGATCGGCAGCAGCCACAGCGCATGCTGCCACGTCCACGAACTGCCGCCCGAAAACCCGGTCGCGGCCGTGGCGAAGGCGCCGGCCACGGCCGAGCCGACCGCGAAGTAGAAGACCGTGCGCAGCTCGGGCTCGCCGATGCGCGACAGCGCCACCACCTGCATGTAGGCAAAGGCGGCCGTGACGCCCGACAGCAGGCCCAGCATGCCCGCGAAGCCGTCGCCGCCGCCCACGGTGGGCTTGAGCATGAGCACCACGCCGGCAAAGCCCGCGAGCACCGTCATCACCAGCGGGCCCTGCAGCGGCGGGCGCTCGATGCGGCCGTCGCGCCCGGGCACCGGCACCCAGGCCAGCAGCGCGCCGCCGACCAGGAAGGCCGCGACCCACACGCTGCTCATGTAGTTGAGCGTGACGGCCGTGGCCAGCGGCATGTGGGCGATGGCGTAGAACCACGCGCCCAGCGACACCACGCCGATGGTGCTGCGCCAGGCGTGCATGCCGGGGTATTTGGTGGCCAGCGAGGTGCTGCGGTTGCGCGCCAGCAGCCAGAGAAACACGATGCCGATGAGGCCGCGCCCCAGGACCATCTCACCGCTGTTGAACCATTGCGAGGCCACCTTCACGACCACGCTCATGGTGGCGAACAGAAAGGCCCCGAGCACCATCCACAGCGCTTGCATCGATTGACATCCAGATCAGAAAAAAGAAAGCCCCGGCGGGTGCGGGGCGGGGCGGCGTTCAGGCGCGTGGTTGTTGCATCGCGTTGCGGTACCACTCGTGGAACTGCTGCATGCCGTCTTCCATGGGGCTCTGGTAGGGGCCGGTCTCGTTGTCGCCGCGCAGCATGAGCGCGCGGCGGCCGGCGTCCATGCGCTCGGCGATCTCGTCGTCCTCCACGCAGGTTTCCATGTAGGCGGCCTGCTGGGCCTCGACGAACTCGCGCTCGAAGGCGACGATTTCCTCGGGGTAGAAGAACTCGACCATGTTGAGCGTCTTGGTCGGGCTCACCGGGTGCAGCGTCGACACGGTGAGCACGTGCGGGTACCACTCGATCATCACGTGCGGGTAGTAGGTGAGCCAGATCGCGCCGTACTTCGGCGGCTTGCCGTCGCGGTACTTGAGCAGCTGCTCCTGCCACTTCTGGTAGACCGGGCTGCCCGCGCGGCCCAGGCGGTTGGCCACGCCAACGGTCTGCACCGAGAACTCGGGCTTGAACTCCCACCGCAGGTCGTCGCAGGTGACGAAGCTGCCCAGGCCGGGATGAAACGGGCCGACGTGGTAGTCCTCGAGGTAGACCTCGATGAAGGTCTTCCAGTTGTAGTTGCACTCGTGCAGCTCGACGCGGTCGAGCGCGTAGCCCGAGAAGTCGAGGTCGGCCTGCGGGCCCAGGCCTGCCATGTCGGCCGCCACGTCACGGCCGCTGCCGTCGGCGTTCTTCTCGAACAGAAGGCCGTTCCATTCGGTGAGCGGGTAGTTGTGCAGGTTCAGGCACGGGTCCTGGTCGAAATGCGGGGCGCCGATCAGCGTGCCGGTGGTGCGCGCGTCTTTGGCGGCGTAGGTCCAGCGGTGCAGCGGGCAGACGATGTTGCCGCCGGTCTGGGCGTCGAGCTGGCCCCGGCCCTGCAGGATCAGGGCCTGGCGGTGGCGGCAGACGTTCGAGATGAGCTCCACGCCCTTGGGCGTGTGGACCAGCGCGCGGCCCTGGTGTTCTTGCGGCAGGGTATGGAAGTCACCCGGCTCGGGCACGGCCAGTCGGTGCCCGACGTAGCGGGGCCCTCGCGCGAAAAGGTTCTGCATTTCGCGGGCGTACAGGGCCTCGTCGAAATACGCGGTAACTGGAAGTTGGCTCGCGGCCTGCTGCAGTTGAAGACTTAAATCAGACATGGAGGACCTGACCAAGCTCCCCACAGGGAGAAAAAAAGAAAAAACGGAAGGCGCCGTCTGCAAGGGTGACGGCCCGAAGAGGTGTGCCGGTGCGACCGGCGGGGGAAGCGAGGATTGTACCCGGGGGGCATTTTTGCGCCCGCCGGGTTTTGGCCTCGCATGGCCGGGCGTCATACAGGGTGTTGCAAAGGGTCGCGCGCGCGTGCGCGGGCTGCCCGGCGGTTCGTTGCGCCCCCGCCCTAAAATGTTCCGTTTCATCCACGATTCGTTGCATGCCCAAGGTGCCTTCTCCTTCCACGACCAGCCCGGCGGCCACGCCCGACACCGGGCCGTTGCCCGCCAGCTACGAAGCCGGGCTCCAGGAACTGGAACAACTGGTTGCAGAACTCGAATCGGGCCAGCTCCCGCTGGACCAGCTGCTGGGCAGCTACCAGCGCGGCGCCGCATTGCTCGGCTTCTGCCGCGACAAGCTGCAGGCGGTCGAGGACCAGATCAAGGTGCTCGACGCCGGCAGCCTCAAGCCCTGGACGGCCGAATGAGCGCCGTCCCGATGACTTCCACCGCCACCACTCCCTGGGACGCGAAGACGCTGGCCGGCTGGGCCGAGCCCCACTTGGCCACGGTCGAAGCGGCGCTGTCGCGCTGGGTCGGCGTCGATGCGCCGGTGCTGCTGGGCGACGCCATGCGCTATGCCGTGCTCGACGGCGGCAAGCGGCTGCGGCCGCTGCTGGTGCTCGCGGCCAATGAAGCGGTCGGCGGCAATGCCCACGCCGCGCTGCGTGCGGCCTGCGCCACCGAACTCATCCACGCCTATTCGCTGGTGCACGACGACCTGCCGTGCATGGACAACGACGTGCTGCGCCGCGGCAAGCCCACCGTGCACGTGAAGTTCGGCGAAGCCGATGCGCTGCTCGCGGGCGACGCGCTGCAGGCGCTGGCCTTCGAACTGCTCGCGCCCGAGGGCGACGAGGTGCCCGCGGCCATGCAGGCCCTGCTGTGCCGCCTGCTGGCGCGCGCCGCCGGCAGCCAGGGCATGGCCGGCGGCCAGGCCATCGACCTGGCCAGCGTCGGCATCGCACTGAACGAAACCCAGCTGCGCGAAATGCACCGCCTGAAGACCGGCGCGCTGCTGCAGGGCAGCGTCGAGATGGGCGCCGCCTGCGGCACCGTGTCGCCGGCCGCGCTGGCGGCGCTGCGCGACTACGGCGCCGCCATCGGCCTGGCGTTCCAGGTGGTCGACGACATCCTCGACGTCACCGCCGACTCGCAAACCCTGGGCAAGACCGCCGGCAAGGACGCCGCGGCCGACAAGCCCACCTACGTGTCGCTGCTCGGCCTGGACGGCGCGCGCGCGCAGGCGAGCCAGCTTCTTGCCGATGCCATCGCCGCGCTGAACAAGAGCGGCCTGCCCGACACTGCCGCATTGCGCGCCTTGGCCCACATGGTGGTCGACCGAGACCGCTGAGAAGAAAAAAGAACCCACCTCCATGGCTCCGCTGCTTCCCACTCTCCACGACCCTTCGCCGATCCGCCAGTACGACCGGGCCCAGCTCAAGCAGCTGTCCGACGAGGTGCGCGCCTGCGTGCTCGACAACGTCTCGCGCACCGGCGGCCACCTGAGCTCCAACCTCGGCACGGTCGAGCTGACGGTGGCGCTGCACCATGTGTTCAACACGCCGCACGACCGGCTGGTGTGGGATGTGGGTCACCAGACCTACCCGCACAAGATCCTCACGGGCCGGCGCGAGCGCATGCCCACGCTGCGCCAGCTCGGCGGCATCTCGGGCTTTCCGCAGCGCACCGAGAGCGAGTACGACACCTTCGGCACCGCCCACTCTTCGACCAGCATCTCGGCCGCGCTCGGCATGGCCATGGCCGCCAAGCAGAAGGGCGAGAAGCGCCATGCCGTGGCCATCATCGGCGACGGCGCGCTCACGGCCGGCATGGCCTTCGAGGCGCTCAACAACGCTGGCGTGTGCGACTGCAAGCTGCTGGTCATCCTGAACGACAACGACATGTCGATCAGCCCACCGGTGGGCGCGCTCAACCGCTACCTCGCGCAGCTCATGAGCGGCAACTTCTACGCCGCCGCCAAGAGCGTCGGCAAGAGCGTGCTGCGCAATGCGCCGCCGCTGTTCGAGCTGGCCAAGCGGCTGGAGCAGCATGCCAAGGGCATGGTCGTGCCGGCCACGCTGTTCGAGCAGTTCGGCTTCAACTACGTCGGCCCCATCGACGGCCACGACATCGACTCGCTGGTGCCCACGCTCGAGAACCTCAAGCACCTGGACGGCCCGCAGTTCCTGCACGTCGTCACGAAGAAGGGGCAGGGCTACAAGCTCGCCGAGGCCGACCCGGTGGCCTACCACGGCCCGGGCAAGTTCGATCCGCAGGTGGGCCTGGTCAAGTCGACCACGGCCGCCAAGCAGACCTTCACGCAGGTCTTCGGCCAGTGGCTGTGCGACACGGCCGCGCACGATGGCCGCCTCGTGGGCATCACGCCCGCGATGCGCGAAGGCTCGGGGCTCGTGGAGTTCGAGAAGCGCTTCCCCGACCGCTACTACGACGTCGGCATCGCCGAGCAGCACGCGGTCACCTTCGCGGCCGGCCTCGCCTGCGAGGGCCTCAAGCCCGTGGTCGCGATCTACTCGACCTTCCTGCAGCGCGCCTACGACCAGCTGATCCACGACGTGGCGATCCAGAACCTGCCCGTGGTGTTCGCGCTCGACCGCGCGGGCCTCGTGGGTGCCGACGGCGCCACGCACGCGGGCGCGTACGACATCCCGTTCCTGCGCTGCATTCCCAACATGAGCATCGCCTGCCCGGCCGACGAGCGCGAGTGCCGCCAGCTGCTGACGAGCGCCTACGAACAGAACCATCCGGTGGCCGTGCGCTACCCGCGCGGCGCGGGCGCCGGCACCACGCCGCACCTCACGCTCGACGCGCTGCCTTTCGGCAAGGGCGAGGTCCGCCGCGAAGGCCAGCGCATCGCCATCCTCGCGTTCGGCACCTTGCTGTACCCGGCGCTCACCGCGGCCGAGTCGCTCGATGCCACCGTGGTCAACATGCGCTGGGCCAAGCCGCTCGACGTCGAGTTGCTGTTGCAGGTGGCGGGCACGCACGACGCGCTCGTCACGCTTGAAGAGGGCGCCATCATGGGCGGTGCGGGCAGTGCGGTGGTCGAGGTCCTGCAGGCGGCCGGCGTGCAGAAGCCGGTGCTGCAGCTGGGCCTGCCCGACCGCTTCATCGAGCACGGCGATCCGGCCAAGCTGCTCGCATCGATCGGCCTCGATGCCGACGGCATTGCCGCCGCGATCAAGAAACGCTTCGTTTGACAAGAGGTCGCAGGGTAAACCCCCGCCGGCCACCTGTAAGCGCGTTTTTACAATCAAAAGGACTCACAAAAGTCCCTGACGCGGTCACAAGCCGCGTTTTGTTTTTTCCAAAGCACTCGGAGTGAATTCAATGGATCGTCGTTCCCTCATCAAAAACGCCGGCATCGCGGGCGTTCTGGCTGCCGGCATCGCGCCCGCGGTTCACGCGCAAGCCACCGTTCGCTGGCGTCTCGCATCGAGCTTTCCCAAGTCGCTGGACACCATCTTCGGCACCGCCGAGGTGTTCTCGAAGAGCGTGAGCGACATGACGGGCGGCAAGTTCCAGATCTCCGTGCACGCGGGCGGCGAGCTGATGCCCGCCTTCGGCGTGGTCGACGGCATCCAGAGCGGCGCGGTCGAAATGGCGCACACGGCGCCTTACTACTTCTACGGCAAGGACCCGACCTTCTGCCTGGGTTGCGCCGTGCCTTTCGGCATGAACACCCGCCAGCAGAACGCCTGGATGTACGAAGGCAACGGCCTGAAGCTGATGCGCGCCTTCTACGCCAAGTACAACATCATCAACCTGCCGGGCGGCAACACGGGCGCGCAGATGGGCGGCTGGTTCCGCAAGGAAATCAAGTCGGTCGCCGACCTGAAGGGCCTGAAGTTCCGCACCAACCCGTTCGCCGGCAAGGTGCTCGAGCCCTTCGGCGTGATCCCGCAATCGATTCCCGGCGCCGACCTGTACCCCGCGCTCGAAAAAGGCACGCTCGACGGCCTGGAGTGGGTCGGCCCGTACGACGACCAGAAGCTGGGCTTCAACAAGATCGCCCCGTTCTACTACTACCCCGGCTGGTGGGAAGGCGGCCCCGAGCTCGACTTCTACATCAACACCAAGGCATGGGAAAGCCTGTCGGCCGATTTCAAGGCCGTGGTCGAAGCGGCTGCCGCGCACGCCAACATCACGATGACGGCCAAGTACGACGCCAAGAACCCGATCGCGCTCAAGCAGCTCGTGGGCTCGGGTACCAAGCTGCGTCCGTTCTCGCAGGACGTGATGAACGCGGCCTTCAAGTCGGCCCAGCAGATCTACTCGGACCTGAACAACAGCAACCCCGAGTGGAAGAAGATCTACAGCGACTGGTCCAAGTTCCTGGCCGACCAGAACGCCTGGTTCCGCTACACCGAAGGCACCTTCGACCGCTTCATGCAACAGCAGAAGCTGTAAGGCACGCGGCGCCGCAACCCGGCGCTTCGCACCTCACAAGAAAAAAAGCCCCGCCGGTTTCGGCGGGGCTTTTTTCATTTGGACGCGGGGTCGGGTTCGGGAGAGGGCGGTGGCGCGGACGGCAGCGTGCGCATTGCCACCTGTTCGCCGAACGCGATCAGCACCTGCGGGTCGTAGGCATGGAACCAGGTGATGCCGCCGAAGCGCCGGCGCACCAGCAGGCGCGGCGCGATCACGCGCTCGAGCATGCGGATGTGCACCAGCTTGAGCTGCGCCACGTCCTGCGCGCTCACGCGCTTGTTCCACAGCCAGGTCTGCGTCAGCACGTCGCCTTCGAGGCGGGTGCGGCTGTAGACGATCCAGTAGCCGACCCAGATCACGCACAGGCCCGCCACACCGAAGACGAACAGGCTGGTGGCCGACCAGCTGGTGGTGCGCAGCGACGGCAGGCTCCACAGCGCGAAGGCGAAGAGATCGACCACCAGCACCACTGCCAGCGTGCGCAGCAGCGGCGGGAAGGCGGCGCTTTCGAGCGGGCCGCCTTCTGTCGTCGCGGGGTGGTCGTTCGGGGCGTCGCCGGGGCGGGCGTCGCTCACGGTTTGGAGGCTTCGCCCGCCGCCGGGGCCGCCGGCGCCGGCGTTTCCTCGGGCGTCTTCTGGTTGCCGAACGGGTCTTCCATGTTCACGCCGTTGTCGGTGGCGGGCGGCGCGTTCGGGTCGACCGGCATGTCGAGGTTGACCTTCTCGATGTCGACGACCTTTTCCTTCTCGAGGAACACGGTCACCGTCTGCGGGAAGAAGATCACGATGGCCACCAGCAGCAGCTGCATCACGACCCAGGGCACGGCGCCCAGGTAGATGTCGCGCGACTCCACCTTCTTGGGCAACGCCCCGTTCTTGAACAGGGTGTCGGCGATGCCCCGTAAATAGAACAGCGCGAAGCCGAAGGGCGGGTGCATGAACGAGGTCTGCATGTTCACGCACAGCAGCACGCCGAACCACACCATGTCGATGCCCAGCTTGTGGGCCACGGGGCCCAGCAGCGGCAGGATGATGAAGGCGATCTCGAAGAAGTCGAGGAAGAACGCCAGGAAGAACACGAAGATGTTGACCGCGATCAGGAAGCCGATCTGGCCGCCCGGCAGGCCCGAGAGCATGTGCTCGATCCACTTGGCGCCGTCCACGCCCTGGAACACCAGCGAGAACACGCGCGAGCCGATCAGGATGAACACCACCATCGCCGTGAGGCGCATGGTGCCTTCCATCGCGTCCTTCATCAGCGCCCAGTTCAGGCGCCGGTGAATGAGCGCCAGCACCAGCGCGCCCACCGCGCCCATGGCGCCGGCCTCGGTCGGCGTGGCGATGGCCTTGTCCATGAAGGGCAGGCCGCCCATCGAGCCGAGCACCGCGAAGATCAGGATGGCCGAGGGAATGATGCCGCGCAGGCACTTGCCCCACAGCGCCCAGCCGTGCAGCGTGCGCGCCGTGGCGGGCAGGCCGGGCACGTAGTGCGGGCGGATGCGCGAGACCAGGAAGGTGTAGATCGCAAAGATCACCACCTGCAGGATCGACGGGCCCCAGGCGCCCTTGTACATCTGGCCGACGTCGGTGCCGAGCTGGTCGGCCATGACGATCAGCACCAGCGAGGGCGGCACCAGCTGCGTGATGGTTCCCGAGGCGGCGAGCACGCCGGTCGAGTAACGCATGTTGTAGCCGTAGCGCATCATGACCGGCAGCGAGATCATCGCCATCGCGATCACCTGGCCGGCCACCGTGCCGGTGATGGCGCCGAGGATGAAGCCCACGATGATCACCGAGTAGCCCAGGCCGCCGCGGATCGGGCCGAAGAGCTGGCCCATCGAGTCGAGCATGTCCTCGGCGAGCCCGCATTTCTCTAACACCGCTCCCATGAGCGTGAAGAACGGAATGGCCAGCAGCGTCTCGTTCGACAGGATGCCGAACACGTTGAGCGGCAGGTTGGCCATGAAGCCGGCCGGGAACCAGCCCATCTCGATGGCGAAGAAGCCGCAGATCAGGCCGAGGGCCGAGAGCGAAAACGCGACCGGAAACCCGATCAGCATGATCACCACGAGCCCCGCGAACATGATCGGGGCGAAATTTTCCATGTGCATGATGTCTACTTGTCCTGCGGTGCGGGCGGTGTCGGGGCGGTCTGGCGAAGCGCGACGAACGCCATCACTGCACCGGCTTCTCGTAGTGCGTGTTCATCTCGATCAGTCCGCGCAGGTAGGCGATGCGCTTGATGATCTCGGCGACACCTTGCAGGAACATCGTGCAGAAACCCACGGGCATCAGCAGCGCGGCGGGCCAGCGGATCAGCCCGCCGATGTTGCCCGACATCTCGCCCGACACCCAGGTGTTCCAGAAGAACGGCCAGGTGAGGTAGGTCAGCAGGCCCATCACCGGCAGCAGGAAGAAGGTCAGGCCGAACAGGTCGACATACACCGGCCCGTGGCCTTTGAGCTTGCCGTAGATGATGTCCACGCGCACGTGCTCGTTGAAGCGCAGCACCACCGGCGCACCGAGCATCACGGTGGCGGCGAACAAGTACCACTGGATCTCGAGGAAGGCGTTGTTGCTGAAGTCGAAGCCGTACCGGACGAAGGCGTTGGCGGCCGAGATGAGCGACGCGGCCAGAACCGCATAGCCGGCAAATTTGCCGAGTTTTTCGCTGACCCAGTCCATGACGGCCGCGAATTTGAGGAATACAGACAAGGGGTGTCTCCCGCGAAGCCCAAGGTGAAGCGCCGGCCCCTGGTGGGGGCTGCGCGCAAAGCCCGCAATGGTATCTCGGTGAACCTTAGTATTGCCTTGACACAAACTCGGGTTTACCCGGAATCCGCGTCGCCAGAGGGCCTGTCGGGCGGTCGCCATAATGGCCCATGTCTTCGAGCCCGCCGCCTTCGACGCCCTTCGGTGCGGCGAGCCCGCCCCTGTCGATCGACTCGCCCGACATGCGCCGCGCCGGCCGCGACCTGCTCTCGCTGGCCCTCATCGACGCGCGCAACCACACGCTGCACCTGCTGTCCCTGTTCGAACAGGCGCTGGGCGAAGCCATGCGCGTGCCGCCGCAGCCGGGCGTGGTGCCGCCGGTCTGGCTGGCGGGCCACATCGGCTGGTTCGCCGAATGGTGGATCGGGCGCAACACCCAGCGCGCCTTCGGCATCGACTGCCCCGTGCGGCCCACGCGGCTGGCCGCCATCGACCCCGACGCCGACGACTGGTGGAACCCTGCCCAGGGCGCGGCCGATCGCTGCTGGTCGCCCGACCTGCCGGGCCTGGGCCAGACCAAGGCCTACCTGCTCGAAACCCTCGAGAGCACGCTCGAGCTGCTCGAGAACGCCGCCGAGACCGATGCCGGCCTGTACTTCTACCGGCTCGCGCTCTTCCATGAAGACCTGCGCGGCGAACAGCTCGTGGTGCTGGCGCAGACGCTGGGCCTGCCGCTGAACATCGAGCAGCCGCCCACCGCCGTCACGCGCGAGCCGCTGCTGCTGCCGGCCACGCGCTGGGAGCTCGGCCTGCCCGAGCACAGCGGCTTCCTGTTCGCGCAAGAGGGCGCAGCGCACCGCGTCGACGTGCCCGAGTTCGAGATCGACGCCCAGCCCGTCACCTGGGACCAGTACATCGAGTTCGTCGACGACGGCGGCTACGACCGCGAGGAACTGTGGCACAGCGACGGCTGGCGCTGGCTCGCCGCGCAGACCGAAGGCCGGCGCGGGCCGCGCCATGTGGAGCAGATCGGCGTGTCGCGCAACGGCACGGGTGGCTCGGTGCTGCAGCAGCGCTTCGGCGTCACCGTGCGCGCGGCCGGGCACCACAGCGCCGTGCACCTGAGCTGGTGGGAGGCCGACGCCTGGGCGCGCTGGGCCGGCCGGCGCATCGCGACCGAGATCGAATGGGAAATCGCCGCCCACACGGCCGCGCGGCGGGGCTTTCGCTGGGCCGACGTGCACGAGTGGACGGCAGGCACGCTGCAGCCCTGGCCGGGCTTCCGGGCCGATCCGTGGAGCGCCGGTGGCGAGTTCGATCCGGTGGCCGCCTTCGGCCGCGCGCGCGTGCTGCGCGGCGCCTCGTTCGCGACCCGTGCGCGCCTGCGTTCGCCGCGCCGCCGCGGCTTTGCGCTGCCCGACAGCGACGACGGCTTCTTCGGCTTCCGCACCTGCGCGCTGTAGCCGCCTTCAGGGCCGCTCGCCGCCGGCTTCCGACGACAGCGGCGGCGCCACTTCCTCCAGCGGCTTGCGCTCCGCATCGGCCGCATGGCGCAACGCCAGCAGCCCCGCGACGATGACCAGCACGGCGCCGATCAGGTAGCCCACCATCACCGCGCCGCGGCTGCCGGTCTCGATCAGCATCCCGAACAGCACCGGCGCCGCGAAGCCGCCCGCGCCCATGCCGATGGCGTAGAAGATCGCGATGGCCATGGCGCGCATCTCCAGCGGGAACACCTCGCTCACCGTCAGGTAGGCCGAGCTGGCCGCGGCCGACGCAAGAAAGAAAACTGCCGACCAGCACAGCGCCTGGCTGCGCGCGTCGAGCCAGCCCTGCATGAAGGCCCAGCCCGTGAGCGCCAGGCCCACGCCGGCCAGCACATAGGTCAGCGCGATCATCTTGCGTCGGCCCACGCTGTCGAACAGCGGACCCAGCAGCAGCGGCCCGAGCACGTTGCCCAGCGCGAACGGAAAGATGTACAGCGCCACGCGGCCTTCGGCCACGCCGTAGAAGCGCGTGAGCACCAGCGCGTAGGTGAAGAAGATCGCGTTGTAGAAAAAGGCCTGCGACACCATCAGCGCCGTCGCCACCACGCTGCGCGCCGGGTAGCGCCGCAGCAGCACGCGCGCCACCTCGCGCATCGGCGGGCTGTTCTGGCGCGCGGCGGTGTACACGACGTGGCCTTGCGCGGTGGGCAGCGGGCCGTGCTGCACTTCGACTTCGCGCTCAATGTCCGCGACGATGCGCTCGGCCTCATCCGCGCGTCCGTGCGCGATGAGCCAGCGCGGGCTCTCGGGCACATGGCGCCGCACCAGCAGGATGGCCACCGCCAGCACCGCGCCCAGCGCGAAGCCCGCGCGCCAGCCCCACACGGGGCCGATCACGCGCGCATCGAGCAGCACCAGGCTCAGCGCCGCACCGAGCGCCGCACCGATCCAGAAGCTGCCGTTGATCGCGAGGTTGACGCGCCCGCGCACGCGCGCCGGAATGAGTTCGTCGATGGCCGAGTTGATGGCCGCGTACTCGCCGCCGATGCCCAGCCCGGTGACGAAGCGGCACAGCGCAAAGAAGGCGAAGTTGGGGGAGAAGGCCGTGGCCAGCGTGCCCAGCGTGTAGACCACGAGCGTGAGCAGGAAGAGCTTCTTGCGACCGAGCCGGTCGGTGAGCCGACCGAAGACCAGCGCGCCGATCACCGCGCCCGCGATATAGATCGAGCCCGACCAGCCGATTTCTGAGGCCGTGAGTCCGAGCGTGTCGGGCCGCTCCAGCACCGCGCCGATGGAGCCCACCAGCGTGACCTCGAGGCCGTCGAGGATCCAGGCCACGCCCAGCGCGATCACCACGCGCCAGTGCCAGCGCGACCACGGCAGGCGGTCCAGGCGGGCAGGGATGTCGCTGCGCAGAACCGTCATGCGGGGCATTATGCGAAGCGCATCACCCCCGCGTTGTAGGACCGGCGCTGCAATGCGCCGGTCCGCTCACAGGTGCTTCAGGCCGCGACGGCCGCCGTCACCTGCCGGATGCCCATCGCTTTCAGCGTGTCGGCAATGGCCGCCACCGCGCCCGGAATGCCCGCGTCGCCGAAGTGCCCCATGCAGCCCACGCGGAAGGTCTCGACCTGCGTCAGCTTGCCGGGGTAGAGGATGTAGCCGCGCTTCTTCACCTCCTGGTAGAAGGTCTTGAAGTCGTAGTTGGCATCGTCGGGTGCGTGGAAGGTGACGATGATCGGTGCCTGGATGGCCGGGTCGAGAAAGGGCCGGAAGCCCAGCGTGGCGAGGCCGTCGACCAGCGCCTTGCAGTTGCGCGTGTAGCGCCCGCCACGCGCGGGCAGGCCGCCTTCCTCGATGTACTGCGCGATGGCGGTGTCGAGCGCGGCCACCACGTGCGTGGGCGGCGTGAAGCGCCACTGCGTGGTCTTCTCCATGTAGACCCACTGGTCGTACAGGTCCATGCTCAGCGAGTGGCAGTTGCCTTCGCACTTCTCGAGCGTGCTGCGCTTGATGACGACGAAGCCCATGCCCGGCACGCCTTCGAGGCACTTGCCCGAGGCGGCGACCACGGCATCGAAGGGCGTCTTGCGTGCGTCGATCTCCAGCGCGCCGAAGGAGCTCATCGCATCGATGATCAGGCCGCGCCCATGCTTGGCGACCACCAGCGCGATCTCGTGCAGCGGGTTGAGCACGCCGGCGCCGGTTTCGCAGTGCACCACCGCGACGTGCGTGATGCTCGGGTCGGCCGCGAGGGCGCGGTCGACGTCGGCGGGCGAGACCTGCTTCTCTTCGGTGTAGTCGATGGTGGTGAGCTTGCGGCCCAGCACCTTGCAGATCTTGGCCAGGCGCTGGCAGTAGGCGCCGTTGCTCGGCACCAGCACATGGCCGTTGCGCGGCACGATGGTGCCGATGACCGCTTCGACCGAGAAGGTGCCGCTGCCTTGCAGGGGCACGCATTCGTGCGTGCCCGTGCCGTGCACGATGTTGAGCACTTCCTTGCGGATGCGCGCCGTGATCTGGTTGAAGTCGGCGTCCCATGAACCCCAGTCGCGCAGCATCGCTTGGCGGGTGCGGTCCGAGGTGGTCAGGGGGCCGGGCGTGAGCAGGATGGGGTGGGCGGCTTGACTCATGGTGTCTCCAGGCAGGGAAAGGGAATGAGGGGCGAGAGGTAGGGTGTTCGTTCAGCCACGGGCGAGGTTGCGCCAGGCCTGCGTGCGTGCGAGCAGCACGCGGGTGAGCAGTGCGTAGGCGATGCATACCAGCGTCGAGGTGACGACGATCAGGCTGGCCAGCGCGGCGGCCGGGCCGATGTCGCCGGCGTCGTCCAGGTGCATGATCGCGACCGACGCGAGGATGGTCTCCGGCGTGTACAGGAAGATGGCGCACGACAGGCTGGCCATCGACACCACGAAGAAGTAGCGCCCGATGTCCAGGATGGCCGGCAGGCACACCGGCACCGTCACGCGCAGGAAGGTCTTGAAGAACGGCACCTTGAGCGAGGCCGACACGGCCTCGAACTCGTTGTCGATCTGCTTGAGCGCCGTCACCGCCGTGAGGTGGCTCGAGGTGTAGTAGTGCACCACCATCGAGATGACCAGGATCGCCATCGTCTGGTACAAAAAGTTCAGCGGGTTGGCCGGATGGTTGAAGAACATCACGTAGCCCAGGCCCAGCACCAGGCCCGGCACCGCCATCGACAGCACCGCCATCAGGTGCATGCCCTTGCGCATGAGGCCCAGGTTGCGTGTCTTCTCGATCAGGTAGGCGCCCACGAACACGATGAGCGAGCCGGCCACCGCGGTGACCATGGCCACGAGCAGGCTGTTGCCATAGGCGGCGGCCATGTCGCTTTCCACCAGCACGAAGTGGTAGTGCTTGAGCGTGAACGACAGGTCGTAGGGCCACAGCGAGATCGCCGAGGTGTAGATCGCCATGCCGATGGTGGCCAGCAGCAGGCTGCAGACCACGGTGCAGAACAGCGTGAGCAGCGCATCGGCCACCTTGCGGGGCTTGGGCGTGTAGGGCACCGAGCGCGCCGTGAGCTGCGCCTTCAGCTTGCGCCGCACCACGTAGTCGATCACGAAGGAAATGATCGACGGAATGAGCAGCAGCATGCCCACCACCGCGCCGATGGAGAAGTTGTGCTGCCCCACCACCTGCTTGAACACGTCGACCGACAGCACGTTGAAGTTGCCGCCGATGACCTTGGGCGCGCCGAAGTCGCTCACCACGTAGGTGAAGACCACGGTGGCCGCGCTGATCAGGCCGTACTTGCACGAGGGCAGGGTGATCGTCATGAACTGGCGCAGGGGCCGCGTGCGCAGGGCAGTGGCCGCTTCGTACAGCCGGCCGTCGGCCAGCGACAGCGCGGTGACCAGGATCATCAGCGCGTGCGGAAAGGTGTTGTAGACCTCGGCCAGGATGATCCCGGGCGCACCGTAGATCGAGGCGCCGCCCAGCAGGAACTTGAGCGCGCCCTGGTTGCCGAACCACTGCACGAACGAGATGGCCGACAGCAGCGAGGGCGCGAGCAGCGGAATGAGCGCGATGAGGCGGAACACCGCCTTCAGCGGCGCCGGCATGCGGCTGCGCGTGAGCGCATAGGCGAACACGAAGGCCGTGGGCACCGAGATCATCACCACCGCGGCCGACACCCACACCGAGTTCCAGGCCGCGCGCAGCAGGCTCGGCGTCTGGAAGTAGGTGATGAAGTGGGCCAGGCCGACGAATCGGCCGTTCTTGTCCTGCACCGCATGGGCCAGGATGGTCAGCAGCGGCGCGATGAGGAACACGAACAGCATCGCCATCACCACGAACAGGATGGCGCGCGCGATGGTCTCGTCGCGGCTCCAGCGCAGGGCGGGGCGTGCAGCGAGCACCGGGCGGGGATGTGCCAGCGTGTTCATGGCTTCGACGTGCGCGCGGCAAAGGCGCGGATGCGGTTGGCGCGCAGGGCGATGTCGATCGTGTTGCCCTCGCGGATGTCCAGGTCGTGCAGCTGGTTCAGCGAGAAGTGCAGGCCCAGCGTCTGGCCGTGCAGCGCGTCGGCCGTCACTTCGGCAATGCACAGGCCGCCCAGGAACTCGACCTTCGTGACCTTGGCCTGCAGGCGGTTGGGCGTGTCGTCGCGCAGGTGTTCCACCGCACGGTCTTCGGGCCGCAGGTACAGGTTGACCGCGTCGCCGGGCTCGAAGGCGCCGTCGCAGGCGTCGCATTGCAGTTCCATGTCGCCGACCTGGAAGCGCTGGTTGCCCAGCGCCATCGCGCGCAGCACATTCACCTTGCCCACGAAGTCGGCCACGAAGGGCGTGGCCGGCTGCTCGTAGATTTCCATCGGCGTGCCGACCTGCTCGATCACGCCGTGGTTCATCACCACGATGCGGTCGGCCATCGAGAGCGCTTCTTCCTGGTCGTGCGTGACCATGATGGTCGTGATGCCGACCTGCTTCTGCAGCCGGCGGATCTCGCCGCGCAGGCGAATGCGCTCCAGCGCGTCGAGCGCCGACAGCGGCTCGTCCAGCAACAGCAGGCCCGGCCGCGTGGCCAGCGCACGGGCCAGGGCCACGCGCTGTTGCTGGCCACCGGAGAGCTGGCTCGGGTACTTGGCGCCCGAGGTCGGCAGGCCGACCAGCTTCAGCAGCTCGTCGACGCGCGCCTTGATCTCGCCCCGCTTCGCACGGCTGTTGACGAGGCCGTAGCCCACGTTCTCGGCGATCGACAGGTTGGGAAAGAGCGCGTACGACTGGAACACGATGCCGTAGTCGCGCTTGTCCGGCGAGAGCCACGAGACGTCCTTGCCGTTCTGCAGGATCTGCCCGGCGGTCTGCGTCTCCAGGCCCGCGATGATGCGCAGCAGCGTGGTCTTGCCGCAGCCCGAGGGGCCCAGAAAGCACAGCATCTCGCCCGGGTTCACGCGCAGGTGCACGTCGCGCAGCGCGCTGAAGGTCTCGAAGTCCTTGCGAACGCCGACGATCTCGAGGGCCGCGGGCGGGGCCGAGGTGGGAGTCAACTGGCTGGCGATGAAGCGGGTGTCGGTCATGTCCATTTTTCGCACTCGTCGTTGGAGGGCGTCACCAGCTGCGGCGGCACCCTTGAATTGAAAACAGGGGGATGCCTTCGGGCTTATTTGGGCTCAGCCTTGCCCTCGTAGCGCTTGCTCCATTCAGCCAGGATGCGTTCGCGATTCTTCGCGGCCCAGTTCAGGTCGTTCTTGGCCAGCAGCTTCTCGTAGTTGTCCGGAATGCCTTCCAGCTTGGAGACCACACCCGGGTAGGCCACCACGGCCCACCAGCGCGCGCTGATCTGGTTGGCTTCCTTGCTCGCCATCCAGTCGGCAAAGCGCTTGCCCTGCGCCAGCTTCGTGCTGGTCTTCATGAGGCTGGTGGCCTCGATGTCCCAGCCCAGGCCTTCCTTGGGGAAGATCAGGTCGACCGGCGCGCCCGACTTCTTCACCTGGTGCGCGCGGAACTCGAACGAGATGCCGATGGGGAACTCGCCCGCGCCCGCCTGCTTGCAGGGCTTGGAGCCCGAGTGCACGTACTGCGCGATGTTCTGGTGCAGCGCGTCCATGTACTTCCAGCCTTCGGCGTCGCCCATGTTCTGCAGCCAGTACGACACGTCGAGGTAGCCCGTGCCGCTGGAGGCGGGGTGCGGCATCGAGATCGTGCCCTTGTAGACGGGCTTGGTCAGGTCCTTCCAGCTCTCGGGCTTGGGCAGGCCGAGCTTCTTGGCCTCGACCGTGTTGAAGCAGATGGTGGCGGCCCACACGTCCATGCCAACCCAGGCGGGCGGGCGCGCGGCGTCGGAGTACGCGGGGTTCAGCTCCTTGAAGCCCTTGGGCTCATAAGGCAGCAGCATGCCTTCCTGCTGCAGCAGCGCCAGGCTGCTGGCGGCCAGGCCGGCCACCACGTCGGCCTGCGGGTTGGCTTTTTCGGCCAGCAGCTTGGCGGTGACGATGCCGGTGGAGTCGCGCACCCACTTCACCTCGATGTCGGGGTTGGCCTTCTCGAACGCGTCCTTGTAGAGCTTCATGGCGTCGGTCTCGAGCGCCGTGTAGACCAGGAGCGGCGTCTTTTGCGCCCACGCACTGCCGGACATGAGGCCGAGGGCCGCAACACACAGGGCGGCCGTGAGACGGCGCGTGCTTTGTTTCATCGTCATCTGTTTCTCCTGAAAGGCTGGCTGTCACTGAAGAAGGGTGAGGGCTGGCGCCGGCGCGAGGGTGGGCAACGCCATCCGGTGTTTGCAATGTAGGTTGCTGATTGATGACTGTCAATAAAAAATTGTTGACAGTTGACGATCCTTCGGGAAAATACGCCCCATGGTCACCAGCAATCACTCCGCCGCCCTCGCGTTCCTCCAGTCCAGCTCGCTGCCGATGCTGATGCAGGAAGAAATCGAGCGTTTGATCATGACGGGCGAGCTCCCCGTGGGCAGCCGCATCAACGAGAGCGAGCTCTCGCAGCGCTTCAACACCAGCCGCGGCCCGATCCGCGAGGCGTTGCGTGCCCTGGAAGAAGCCGGCCTCGTGCGCAACGAGAAGAACCGCGGTGTCTTCGTGCGCGAGATCGCGTTCGAGGAAGCCGACGAGATCTACGAACTGCGCGAGGCGCTGGAAGAAATCATCGGCCGGCGCGTGGCCCTGGCCATCCAGCCCGACGCCGTGGAGCGCCTGCGCGCCATGGTCGACGCGATGCGCTCGGCGGCCCAGGCGCAGGACGTGGAGCAGTACGCGCAGCTCAACCTGCAGTTCCACGAGATCCTGCTCGACACCGCCGGCAGCAAGAAGCTCACCGAAACCTACAAGCGGCTCGTCAAGGAGCTGCACCTTTTCAGAATGCGCGCGCTCGACAGCGGCGGCGGCCTGCGGGTCTCGGCCGACGAGCACAGCCACATCGTCGACGCCATCGCCAGCGGCAACCCCGACACGGCAGGGCGCGCACTGCGCGAACACGTGGCCGGCAGCCGCGCACGCATGCACAAGGCCTTCGGCCGCATCGACGCCGATGCGGCCACTTCCAGCAACACCACCGCTACCCCGAACCACCCACCCCAAAAGGAAGTCTGAAATGACACCGGAGACACTTGAAGTCAATGCCAGGAGCTATCGCTGGATGGCGCGTCCGATCGTGGTCGTGTGCGTGGACGGCTGCGAGCCGGCCTACCTCGACGCGGCCATCGAAGCCGGCGTGGCGCCCTACATCGCCCGCATGCGCAAGGACGGTGCCGACCTGCTCGCCGACTGCGTCGTGCCCTCGTTCACCAACCCCAACAACCTGTCGATCGTGACCGGCGCACCGCCGGCCGTGCACGGCATCTGCGGCAACTACTTCTTCGACCGCGAGTTGGGCCAGGAAGTGATGATGAACGACCCCAAGTACCTGCGCGCCGGCACCGTGCTGGCTGCGTTTGCCGACGCGGGCGCGAAGCTCGCGGTGGTCACGGCCAAGGACAAGCTGCGCAAGCTGCTGGGTCACAAGATGAAGGGCATCTGCTTCTCGTCCGAGAAGTCGGACCAGGTGACGATGGAAGAGAACGGCATCGACAACGTGCTCGACATGGTCGGCATGCCCGTGCCTTCGGTGTACAGCGCGGAGCTGTCGGAGTTCGTGTTCGCCGCCGGCGTGAAGCTGATGGAGTCGCAGCGTCCCGACCTGATGTACCTGTCGACCACCGACTACGTGCAGCACAAGGCCGCACCGGGCAGCCCTGCCGCCAACGCGTTCTATCAAATGATGGACGGCTACCTCGCGCAGCTCGATGCGCTGGGCGCCACCATCGTGCTCACGGCCGACCACGGCATGAACGACAAGCACGGCGCGGACGGTTCGCCCAACGTGATCTACCTGCAGGACGTGCTCGACGGCTGGTACGGCGCCGAAAAGGCTCGCGTGATCCTGCCGATCACCGACCCCTACGTGGTGCACCACGGCGCGCTCGGTTCCTTCGCCACCGTGTACGCGCCCGATGAAGCCAGCGTGCCGGGCTGGATCGAACGCATCAAGGGCATCCCTGGCATGGAGCTCGTGCTCTCGCGCGCCGAGGCTGCCAAGCGCTTCGAGCTGCCGCCGGACCGCATCGGCGACATCGTGGTGGTGAGCGAGCAGAGCACCGTCATCGGCACCGCCGCCAGCCGCCACGACCTGTCGGCGCTCGAAGTGCCGCTGCGCTCGCACGGTGGTGTGTCCGAACAGAAGGTGCCGCTGATCTGCAACCGCCCGGTCGAAGGCATCGCCCCCGGCCGCCGGCTGCGCAACTTCGATGCGCTCGACCTCGCGCTGAACCACGCACGCTGAAGCCACACGGAGCAAGCACCCATGAGCCAAGCCATCCTGAAGCCAGGCACCGTCCACCGCGAAGCGCTGCGCATCGCGGGCGAAAGAGTCCACCGCGACCGCACCATCGAGGTCACCTACCCGTACACCGGCGAGGTGATCGCCACCGTGCCCAAGGCCACGCTGGACGACGTGCGCAACGCCCTGCGCATCGCCCGCGACTACAAGCCCACGCTCACGCGCTACGAGCGCTACAAGATCCTCATGCGCGCCGGCGAGATCATCGCTTCGCGCCTCGATGAGATGTCGCGCACCATCACCCTCGAATCGGGCCTGTCGCGCAAGGACTCGCTGTACGAAGTGGGCCGCGCCTCCGACGTGCTGCTGTTCGCCGCCAACCAGGCGCTGGTGGACGACGGCCAGGTGTTCTCCTGCGACCTCACGCACCACGGCAAGAGTCGCAAGGTCTACACGATGCGCGAGCCGCTCTTGGGCGCCATCACCGCCATCACGCCGTTCAACCATCCGCTGAACCAGGTGATCCACAAGGTGGCGCCGGCCATTGCGACCAACAACCGCATCGTCTTGAAACCCAGCGAGAAGACGCCGCTCACGGCCTTCCTGCTGGCCGACATCCTGTACGAAGCCGGCCTGCCGCCGCAGATGCTGTCGGTGCTCACGGGCGACCCGAAGGAGATCGCCGACGAGCTGCTGACCAATGCCGACGTCGACCTGGTCACCTTCACCGGCGGCGTGCCCATTGGCAAGTACATCGCGGGCAAGGCCACCTACAAGCGCCAGATCCTGGAGCTGGGCGGCAACGACCCGATCATCGTGATGGAAGACGCGGACATCGAAGAGGCGGCGACGCTGGCTGCCAACGGGTCTTACAAGAACTCGGGGCAGCGCTGCACGGCCGTGAAACGGATGCTGGTGCACGAAGCCGTGGCTGATCGCTTCGTCGAGCTGCTGGTGCAGAAGACCAAAGCGCTGAAGTACGGCGACCCGATGGACCCCGACACCGACATGGGCACCGTGATCGATGAGGCCGCTGCGAAGCAATTCGAAGCCGTGGTCAACGAAGCCATCGCAGCCGGCGCCAAGCTCCTGTACGGCAACGAGCGCCGCGGTGCGCTGTACTCGCCCACCGTGCTCGACCACGTCGACCCCGAGATGACCGTCGCCAAGCACGAGACCTTCGGCCCCGTGTCGCCGGTGATCCGCTTCAGGAACATCGACGAGGCGATCCGCATCTCCAATGGCACGGCCTACGGCCTGTCGTCCTCGATCTGCACCAACCGCCTGGACTACATCACGCGCTTCATCCGCGAGCTGAACGTGGGCAGTGTCAATGTGCGCGAGGTGCCGGGCTACCGCCTGGAGCTCACGCCCTTCGGCGGCATCAAGGACTCGGGCCTGGGCTACAAGGAAGGCGTGCTCGAGGCGATGAAGAGCTTCACCAACACCAAGACCTACTCGCTGCCCTGGTAACCATGAGCCTCAGCATCCCCGACATCGTCGGCCTCTTCGAGACCAAGGGCCATGCGCAGTACGACGGCGAGCCGGTCACGCAGCTCGAACATGCGCTGCAGTCCGCGCACCTGGCCGAGCAGGAGGGGGCGGACAGCGCGCTGATCGCCGCCGCCCTGCTGCACGACCTGGGCCACCTGCTGCACGACTTCGGCGGCACGCCGACGCAGCAGGGCCTGGACGACCTGCACCAGTACCGCTGCCTGCCGTTCCTGCGCGCGCTGTTCGGGCCGGCCACGCTGGAGCCGATCCGGTTGCATGTGGACGCCAAGCGCTTCCTGTGCGCGCGCGTGCCGGGCTACTTGGAGGCGCTGTCGCCCGACTCGAAGCGCAGCCTGCAACTGCAGGGCGGCGTCTTCGACGAGGCACAGGCCAAGGCTTTCGAGACGCTGCCGTATGCGATGGACGCAGTGCGCCTGCGGCAGTGGGACGACACGGCCAAGCTGGCCGATGCCGACATGCCCGGCCTCGCGCACTTCGTGCGCCACCTCGAGAGCAGTTCCGCCGAACACCGGCAAGCCCTCACCACCGCCTAAGGCACACGGATGCGCCCCTTCTGGATCGAACAAGCGCTCTTCAACGACGGCGATCTGGCCCCGGCGCTGCAAGGTGAAACCAGCGCCGACGTCTGCATCGTCGGCGGCGGCTTCACCGGTCTGTGGACGGCCATCCAGGCCAAGCTGCAGGCGCCCGCGCTGGACATCGTCATCCTCGAAAGCGACCTGTGCGGCGCCGGCGCCAGCGGGCGCAACGGCGGTTGCCTGCTCACCTGGTCGGCCAAGTTCCTGACCCTGCGGCGGCTGTTCGGCGAAGACGAGGCGGTGCGCCTCGTGAAGGCGTCGGAAGCGGCGGTAGGGCACATCGCCGACTTCTGCGCGGCGCACGGCATCGACGCCGAGCTGCGGCGCGACGGCACGCTCTACACCGCGACCTCGCAGGCGCAGATCGGCACGCTCGATCCGATGATGCAGGCGCTGGAGGCGCGCGGCATCCATTCGTACCACGCGCTGCCGCCCGACGAGGTGGCGCGGCGCTCGGGCTCGGCGCGCAACCTGGCCGGCGTGTACTCGCCGATCGCCGCCACCGTGCACCCGGGCAAGCTGGTGCGCGGGCTGCGGCGCGTGGCGCTGGCCATGGGCATCCGCATCCACGAGCGCACGCCGATGATTGACTTCAGCACCGACCAGCCTGTGCTGGTGCACACGCCCACCGGTCGCGTGCGCGCGAAGAAACTGGTGCTGGCGATGAACGCGTGGATGGCCAGCCGCTTCCCGCAGTTCGAGCGGACCATCGCCATCGTGTCGAGCGACATGATCATCACCGAGCGCTGCCCCGAGCTGCTGCAGCAGATCGGGCTGACCGACGGCGTGTCGGTGCTCGACTCGCGCACCTTCGTTTACTACTACCGCAGCACGGTCGACGGCCGCATCATGCTGGGCAAGGGCGGCAACACCTTCGCGTGGGGCGGGCGCATGGCCAAGGTGTTCGACGAGCGCTCGCCCTACGAGGGCGAGCTCACGCAGGCCCTGCATTCCTTCTTCCCGGCATTGCGCGACACGCCGATCACCGCGAGCTGGAACGGCCCGTCCGACCGCTCGGTGACGGGCTTTCCGTTCTTCGGCAAGCTCGACGGGGCGCCGCACATCTACTACGGCTTCGGCTACTCGGGCAATGGGGTGGGGCCGACCTACATGGGCGGGCAGATCCTGTCGTCGCTGGTGCTCGACCAGGACAACGCATGGACGCGCAGCCCGATCACGGGCGGGCCGCTGGGCTACTTTCCGCCGGAGCCGATGCGCTATGTGGGCTCGATCGTCGTGCGCAACGCGATCCGCCGCAAGGAACGCGCTGAGGATGAGGACCGCCAGCCGTGGCTGGTGGACCGCATGCTCAGCAAGCTCGCGAACGCCGCAGGCAAGGCTGATAAAGCCTGACCTGCGGAGACCGCATCAACGATTCGAGGGGAACGAGAACATCGTCCCTTCACGCACGCCGGCCGAAGGCCAACGCTGCGTGACGGTCTTGCGCTTGGTGTAGAAGCGCACGGCGTCGGGGCCGTAGGCGTGCAGGTCGCCGAACAGCGAGCGCTTCCAGCCGCCGAACGAGTGGTAGGCCACGGGCACCGGCAGCGGCACGTTGATGCCGACCATGCCGACCTGGATGTTGTCGCTGAACCAGCGCGCGGCCTCGCCGTCGCGCGTGAAGATGCAGGTGCCGTTGCCGTACTCGTGCGCGTCGATCAGGTCCATCGCCTCTTGCAGCGTCTTCACGCGCACCACGCCGAGCACCGGGCCGAAGATTTCTTCCTGGTAGATCGTCATGCCGGGCTTGACGTGATCGAACAGGCAGGCGCCCAGGTAGTAGCCGCCTTCGTGGCCTTCGACCTGGATGCCGCGGCCGTCGACCACCAGCTTGGCGCCGGCGGCCACGCCCGCGTCGACGAACGCCTTGACCTTCTCGAAATGCGGCTGGGTCACCAGCGGGCCCATGTCGTTGCCGTTGTCGGTGCCGGGGCCGACCTTCATCTTGGCGATCTCGACCTTCAGGCCCTCGACCACCGCGTCGGCCGTGGCGTCGCCCACGGCCACCACCAGCGGGATCGCCATGCAGCGCTCGCCGCACGAGCCGTAGGCCGCGCCCATGAGCGCGCTCACGGCGTTGCCGATGTCGGCGTCGGGCATCACCACCGCGTGGTTCTTGGCGCCGCCGAGCGCCTGCACGCGCTTGCCGTGGGCCGTGCCCGTGGTGTAGATGTATTCGGCGATGGGCGTGGAGCCCACGAAGCTCACGGCCTTCACGCGGCGGTCGGTCAGCAGCGTGTCGACCGCTTCCTTGTCGCCGTTGACCACGTTCAGCACGCCCGGTGGCAGGCCGGCCTGCAGCGCGAGTTCGGCCATGAACAGCGTGGAGGAGGGCGTGCGTTCCGAGGGCTTGAGCACGAAGGTGTTGCCGCAGGCCACGGCCATCGGCCACATCCACAGCGGCACCATGACGGGGAAGTTGAACGGCGTGATGCCAGCCGCCACGCCCATCGCCTGGAACTCGCTCCACGAGTCGATCGACGGGCCCACGTTCTTGCTGTGCTCGCCCTTGAGCAGCTCGGGCACGTAGCTGGCGTACTCGACGTTCTCGATGCCGCGCTGCAGCTCGCCGTGCGCGTCGGCCAGCACTTTGCCGTGCTCGGCGGTGATGAGGGCGGCGATGGTGTCGGCGTTTTCCTCGAGCAGCGTCTTCAGGCGGCTCATCACGCGGGCGCGCTTCAGCGGCGGCGTGTTGCGCCAGGCCGGGAAGGCGGCCTGCGCCGAGGCGATGGCCTGCTCGACCGTGAGCTTGTCGGCGAGCGCGACGCTCTTGGCCGACAGGCCGGTGGCGGGGTCGAACACCGGCTGCACGCGGCTGCCGCCGCCGACGTGCTTGCCGTCGATGAAGTGGCCGATGGTGGCGGTGACGTTCTTGTCGTGTTGCATGTCTTCAGGTCTCGAAAGGGGATCAGTTGGTTTCGGCCAGAGCGTCGGCGAGGGCATTGACCATGCGGTCGATCTCGGCCTTCTCGGCGATGAAGGGCGGTGCGAGCTGGATCGTGTCGCCGCCGTAGCGCACGTAGAAGCCCTTCTTCCAGCAGTTCATCGCGATCTCGTAGGGGCGGCGTGCGGGCTCGCCCGGCAGCGCGGCGATGGTGATGCCGGCGGCCAGGCCGTAGTTGCGGATGTCGGCGACGTGCTTGCTGCCCTTCAGGCTGTGCACGGCGTTCTCGAAGTGCGGGGCCAGCGTCTGCACGCGGCCGATCATGTCTTCCTTCTGCAGCACGTCGAGCGCCGCGATGCCGGCGGCGCAGGCCACGGGGTGCGCGCCGTAGGTGTAGCCGTGCGGGAACTCGAGCATGTACTCGGGGCCGCCGGCGGCCATGAAGGTGTCGTAGATGTCCTTGCTGGCCACCACGGCGCCCAGCGGCTGCGCGCCGTTGGTGACCTGCTTGGCGATGTTCATGATGTCGGGCGTGACGCCGAAGGCATCGGCGCCCGTGAGCGCGCCGCAGCGGCCGAACCCGGTGATCACTTCGTCGAAGATCAGCAGGATGTTGTTGGCCGTGCAGATGTCGCGCAGACGCTTCAGGTAGCCCTTGGGCGGAATCACCACGCCGGCTGAACCCGCGAAGGGCTCCACGATCACGGCCGCGATGGTCGAGGCGTCGTGCAGCGCGATCAGGTCGAGCAGGCGGTCGGCCAGCTCGGCGCCGCTTTCGGGCATGCCGCGCGAGAAGGCATTGCTGGCCAGCTGCGTGTGCGGCAGGTGGTCGGCCTCGACGCCCTGGCCGAACAGCTTGCGGTTGGCCGCGATGCCGCCCACCGAGATGCCGCCGTAGTTCACGCCGTGGTAGCCCTTCTCGCGGCCGATCAGGCGCGTCTTGCTCGCCTGGCCCTTGGTGCGCCAGTAGGCGCGCGCCATCTTCAGCGAGGTGTCGGCGGCTTCGGAGCCCGAGCCGGTGAAGAACACGTAGTCCAGGCCGGCGGGCGTCAGTTCCTTGATCTTGTTGGCCAGCTCGAACGAGAGCGGGTGGCCGAACTGGAAGGCGGGCGAGTAGTCGAGCTTGGCGATCTGGCGGCTCACTGCCTCGGTGATCTCGGGGCGGCCGTGGCCCAGGCCCGAGCACCACAGGCCCGACAGGCCGTCGAAGATCTTGCGGCCGTCGTTGTCGGTGAAGTAGGCGCCCTTGGCCTCCACGATGATCCGCGGATCGGCCTTGAAGTTGCGGTTGCCGGTGTAGGGCATCCAGTGCGCCTCGAGCCAGGCGGCGTCGGTGCGCGCGGTGGGCGTGGGTTCGATGGCGGGTGTGGCGAGGGTCATGGCGCATCCCGCGCAGGGCGGGCTCCGGGGGTGAAGGGATGCGCCGATTGTTCGCAACGCCTTCAGTGTGGAGAATGGCGCAATATCAATGTTCACTTGACGATCCATGCAAGTAAAGACCAAGGCCTCGCCCGCCGACGAAAACGCTGCCCAGGGCACCCGCAACCGCGCCGTGCTGGGGCAGCTCAGCGACATGGACCTGCGCCTGCTCAAGGTGTTCAAGAGCGTGGTCGACTGCGGCGGCATGGCGGCGGCCGAGCTGGAGCTGAACATCGGCACCTCGACCGTGAGCCGCCACGTGAAAGACCTGGAAACGCGCCTGGGCCTCGTGCTGTGCCGGCGCGGCCGGGCGGGCTTTGCGCTCACCGCCGAGGGCCAGCGCGTGTATGACGAGACGCTGCGCCTGCTGGCCTCGGTCGACGCCTTCCGCGGCAGCATCGACGACATCCACAACCGCATGGGCGGGCAGCTCGACGTGGCGCTGTTCGACAAGACCGCGACCAACCCGAAGGCGCGCATCGGCGAGGCCATTGCGCGCTTCACCGAGATCGCGCCCGAGGTGAACCTGGCGGTGCACGTGGGTTCCATCAACGCCATCGAGCAGGGCGTGCTGGAGGGCAACTTCCAGATCGGCATCATCCCGGCGCACCGCAGCTCGAAGAGCCTCGTCTACGCCGACCTGTTTGATGAAACCATGCTGCTGTACTGCGGCCAGGGGCATCCGCTGTTCGACAGCCCGCACGGCAAGCTCACGTGGTCGAAGCTGGGCGAGCACCATTTCGCGGGGCTGGGGTATCACTCGCCGAACATGGAGCTGAGTCATCGGGCGAGGTTGTCGCGCAAGGCGACCGGGTTCGACCAGGAGGCGATTGCGACGCTGATCCTGTCGGGGCGCTTTCTTGGGTTCTTGCCCGACCACTACGCGCAGGTGTTCGAGCAGCGCGGATTGATGAAGGCGGTGCTGCCGGCGCGCTTCAACTATGCGTGCCGGTTCGTGAGCCTGCTGCGGCGCTCGCCGAAGCCTTCGCGGGCGGTGCTGGCGTTTCAGGCGTGTCTGGAGCAGGCGCATGGCGGTGCGAAGATCTGAAGGCACCGAAACCACCCCAGATGACCGAAACACCACTGCGTATTCGCCCTGCACTTGCGTCGGAACACCGGGCACTCGAAGACTTGCAGCGGCGCGCATCGCTCGCGAACCCTGGCGATCGCGAGGCGATTCAGTCCGACCCGGACGCCATCGAACTGCCTCTCGCCCAGATCGTCGATGGCCGGGTGTTCGTGGCAGAGATCCATGGCGTGACGGCGGGGTTCGCTGTCGTGCTGCCCAACGATGACGGCAGTGCCGAACTCGATGGATTGTTCGTCGAGCCCGAGGCATGGCGTCGCGGCATCGGCAAGGCATTGGTCGCGCACTGTGTCGAGCTTTCCCGGCGCCAGGGTGCGTCGGCACTCCACGTCACCGGCAATCCGCACGCCGGGTCGTTCTACCTTCGATGCGGATTCGAGGCGAACGGCACTGTCGCCGTGCGCTTCGGCAGGGCCGAGCGGTTCCGCAAGGTCTTCTAGACCTTTGTGATGCTATCGCTGTCCGCTGGGCAGCAACAAGTGCTTCGCCCCGATGTGCGCTTCCATCTCATGCATATGGTGCTCCGCATCCACCATGTGCTCCACCATCAACCGCCGCACCTCGTCCGCATCTTCCTTGCGGTAGGCCGCCAGCAGCTGCGTGTGGTAGTCCACGTTGGTCTCGCCGAAGTGGTGGTGGTCCAGCGCCTTCTTGTAGACGACGAGGTCGCGCAGCAGGTCGTTGAGAAAGCGGCACATGAAGGACAGCACCGGATTGGGGCAGGCCTCGGCCAGCATCGTGTGAAAGGCCAGCTCGGCCTCGCGCTGCGTGCGCAGCTCGTCCTCGTTCGTGGGCTCGACGGTGCACAGGCGCACGTTGTCTTCGAGCCGCGCGAACTGCTCGGGCGTGAGCCGCCCGACCACGCTCACGGCCAGTTCGGGCTCCAGCGCCTTGCGCAGCTGGTAGATGTGGTGGCCGTCCAGGTGGTGAAAGTGCAGGAAGTTGCGCAGCGGCTCCGACGCATGGTCGACCGACACCTGCTGCAGGTACGCGCCGCCGCCCGGGCCGGTGCGGATCGAGATCAGCCCGCGCACCTCGAGCGCCTTCAGCGCCTCGCGCACTGTGCTCTTCGAATAGCCGAAGAGCTCGATCAGTTCCTTCTCGTTCGGTAGCCGGTCGCCGGGCTGTTTGCGCTCGGCAACGATCCATCGCTTGACGTCTTCGACGATGACGTCCGAGAGCTTTTGCCGCTTCGGAGGGTTGTGCCCCACTCTCATCAAAACGCTCCATCCATGCACATCGGGAGATGCGCGGGATGCGCAACAGCGCGCGATCTTAACGGCGTCATCGGCAGGGTCGGGTTGAGTTTGGGCACGGGGCTTGCTAACGGGTTTTTACCAACATATTAATCCTATTTATCCGCTTAAATTGCCGGCGATCGCAGGCACTGTGTTTTCTTCCCCACTTTCCACACCACGACCGGAGAACCCCATGCAACGCAGACAACTCCTTCAGCTGGCCGCCCTGTCGGCCGCCCCGGCTTCGCTCCTGATGAGCCGCTCGGTCTTCGCCCAGGCCACCGACGCGATCCGATTCGGTGCGCCGGTGCCCATGTCGGGTGCCTTCGCGGCCAACGGCAAGTTCGCCGACCTGGGCACCAAGCTGGCGATCGAGCAGTACGGCAAGGTGCTGAACCGGCCGCTGGCCTACACGGTGCTCGACACCGAGGGCAAGCCGGCCACGGCCGTGCGCAAGGTGCAGGAAGCCTCGCAGCAGCAGGGCGCGAAGTTCTTCGTCGGCGGCATCCTGTCGTCGGAAGCGCTGGCCATGGGCAAGGAGGCCGAGAAGGCCGGCGGCCTGTTCATCACCACCGCGGGCGCCGACGAAATCACGGGCAAGGACTGCAACCCCGCCACCTTCCGCTGGTCGGTGCCCACCTTCGGTGCCATCGAGCAGACGGTGCGCCCGCTGATCGCGTCCATGCCCAAGGCCAAGCGCTGGTACACGATCACGCCGCAATACGTCTTCGGCGACGGCCTCCTGAGCGCGGCCAAGACCATCTTCCAGGAGAAGGGCATCGAGCACGTGGGCAACAGCTACCACTCGCTCAACGACAAGGAGTTCAGCGGCTACCTCACCAACGCGATGGCCGCCAAGCCCGACGTGCTGCTGCTGCTGAACTTCGGCGCGCAGTCGTCCGCCGCGCTGCGCCAGGCGGTGAGCTTCGGCATGCACAAGAACATGACGATCCTCATGGCCTGGGCCTCGGGCCTGGAGCAGTTCGACGAGCTGGGCGCCGACCTGTGCGACGGCGTCTACTTCGGTGCGCAGTACTGGCACACGGTCGACACGCCGCTCAACAAGGACCTGGTGAAGCGCACCGCCGACAAGCTGAAGATCGTGCCCAACTACAGCCTGGCCGGCTCGTACATCTGCACCAAGATCCTCATCGACGGCATCGTCAAGGCCGGCACGGTCGACCCGAAGGCGGTGGTCGCGGCGCTCGAAGGCATGAAGTTCGACGGCCTCACGGGCGTGGAAGAAATCCGCAAGGCCGACCACCAGGTCATCAAGGACTACTACTTGCTCAAGGGCAAGGCGAAGTCGAAGATGGCCAACCCGGCCGACTACGTGGACGTCGTCAGTTCCGGCAAGTCCTTCCTGCCCGTCGACAAGACCGGCTGCAAGCTGGCCTGACGCCGCCCGGCTTCGCGCCGCGCCCGCGCCGTTTTTGGGCGCGGGCAGGGCGCGTGCCGCCTGCACGTTTGCCACCCCCACGACACCTATGTCCGTCTACCTGCTCCAGACCATCAACGGAATCGGCATCGGCATGCTGTATTTCCTGCTGGCCGTTGGCTTGTCCATCGTGTTCGGCCTGCTGCGCTTCGTGAACTTCGCGCACGGCGCTTTCTACCTGCTGGGCGCCTACCTGTGCTTCCAGGCCATGCAGTGGGGGCTCAATTTCTGGGCCGCGCTCGTGCTGGTGCCGCTGTTCGTCGGCGCGCTCGGCTGGCTGGCCGAGAAGCTGCTGCTGCGCCGCGTGTACGCCAAGCCGCACGAGTTCCACATCCTCGTGACCGTGGGCCTGGCGCTCGCGGTGCAGGAGATCGTCATCGTGTTCTGGGGCCCGCTGGGCAACAGCGTGCCCACGCCCGACCTGCTGCAGGGCGTGGTGATGTGGGGCAGCTTCGTCTACCCGAAGTACCGGCTCTTCGTGATCGGTTTCACCGCCGTGCTTGCGGTGGGGCTGTGGTGGGTGCTCGAGGGCACGCGCCTGGGCAGCGCGGTGCGTGCGGGCAGCGAATCGACCGAGATGGTCTCGCTGCTGGGCATCAACGTGTTCCGCGTGTTCAGCCTGGTGTTCGCGCTCGGCGCGGCCACGGCGGCGCTGGCCGGCGTGCTCGCTGCGCCCATCCGCGGGGCCGAGCCCTTCATGGGCGTCGAGGCGCTGGGCGTGGCCTTCGTGGTCGTGGTGATCGGCGGGCTCGGCAGCTTCAGCGGGGCGCTGGTCGGCGGCGTGCTGATCGGCATCGTGCAAAGCCTCATGAGCACCATCTGGCCGCCGGGGGCGAGCCTGATGATCTACATCGCGATGGGCGCCGTGCTGCTGCTGCGCCCGCATGGCCTGCTCGGCCGCAGAGGATGAACGCGCCATGCCAAAGAAATACACCTTCCTGCTGGCGCTGATCGTCGCGCTCGCGCTGCCGCCGTTCATGCGCTCGGGCTCGCTCGCGAGCGAAGTGCTCATCTACGCGCTTGCGGCCCTGGGCTGCAACCTGCTGCTGGGCTACACGGGGTTGCTCTCGTTCGGTCAGGGCATCTTCTTCGGGCTGGGCAGCTACACCATCGCGATCCTGCTCACGCGGCTGCAACTGCCGATGCCACTCGCCTTGCTCGCCGCCATCGGCATGGGCGCGCTGGGCGCAGCGGTGGTCGGCTGGGTCGCCATCCGCCAGCGCGGCACCTACTTCGTGATGCTCACGCTGGCCTTCGCGCAGATGTTCTATTTCATCGCCTACACGGCCTCGGGGCTCACGGGCGGCGACAACGGCCTGCTCGACGTGCCGCGCCCGGCCTTCATGGACACGCCGTGGAAGTACTACGCCTTCGTGGCGGTGATCTTCCTGGCCGCGTTCGCGCTGCTGCTGAAGGTGACAGACTCGGTCTTCGGCCGCACGCTGCTCGCCATCCGCGACAACGAGGACCGCGCCGCCGCCGTGGGCTACGACCTCAAGCGCTTCAAGCTGTTGGCCTTCGTGATCTCGGGCGCCGTCACCGGCCTGGCCGGCGGCCTGCACGCGATGATGACCGGCATCGCGCCGCTGTCGAACGCCGAGTACCACACGAGCGAGATGATCCTGGTCATCACCGTCATCGGCGGCACCGGCAACCTCTTCGCCTCGGTGCTGGGCTCGGCCTTCTACGTGCTGCTGGCCGACTGGCTTTCTACGTTGTGGCCGCGCTGGCTGCTGCTGCTGGGCCTGCTGCTGATCGGCGTGAGCATCGGCATGCAACGTGGGCTCTGGGGCCTGGGTGAAAGCGCCTGGCGACGGGTGTTCCGCAAGACGGCGGCCGCGACCGAGGCGCCGCTGGCACAGGGAGAAAAAGCATGAGCGACATCCTCATCGAAGCCATCGGCGTCACCAAGCACTACGGCAAGTTCGCCGCGCTCGGCGGGGTCGACCTGAAGATCAGGCGCAACACCGTGCACTCGGTGATCGGGCCCAACGGCGCGGGCAAGACCACGCTGTTCCACATGCTCACGGGCACCGGCACCACCACGGGCGGGCGCATCCTGTTCGACGGCCACGACGTGACGCGCGAGCCCGACCACCAGCGCGTGCAGCGCGGCATGGCGCGCTCGTTCCAGGTCACGAGCCTGTTCCCCAGCCTGTCGGTGCGCGAGAACCTGCGCGTGGCGGCGCAGGGCATCGCGCCGCGCCAGGCCATGAACTGCTGGCGCGCACCCATCGGCGAGCGTGCCTGCGCCGACACGGTGGCCGAGGTGCTCGCGCGCGTCGGTCTCGAACGGCTGGCCGACACGCCCGCCAGCGTGCTCTCGCACGGCCAGCAGCGCCGCCTCGAAGTGGGCATGGCGCTGGCTGCGAAGCCCAAGGCCATCTTCCTGGACGAGCCGACCTCGGGCATGGGCATCGACGACCTCGACGACATGAAGCATCTCATCCGTGGCCTGCGCGACGCGCACACCGTGGTGCTGATCGAGCACAACATGAACATCGTGATGGACATCTCCGACACCGTGACCGTCATGCAGCTGGGCCGCGTGCTGGCCGAGGGGCTGCCGGGCGACATCCGTTCGGACGCGCGCGTGCGCACGGCCTACCTGGGCAACATGATCACGGGAGGCAAGGCATGAGCAACATCCTCGAAGTCGAAGGCCTGCACGCGCACTACGGCAAGAGCCATGTGCTGCAGGGCGTGTCGCTCACGGTGGGCGAGGCCGAACTGGTCACGCTGCTGGGCCGCAACGGCGCGGGCAAGTCGACCACGCTCAAGAGCATTGCCGGCGCCGTCACGCCCACGAAAGGGCGCGTGCGCTTCCAGGGCGCGGACATCGCGGGCCAGCCGCCGCACCGCATCGCCACGCGCGGCGTGTGCCTGGTGCCGGAGCACCGCGGCATCTTCAAGCTGCTCACGGTGGAAGAGAACCTGCTGCTCGGCCTGCGGCGCGATTCGCCCTGGCAGCTGGCCGACATCTACCGCATCTTTCCGCGCCTGAAGGAGCGCCGGCGCAACGGTGGCGGGCAGCTGTCGGGCGGCGAGCAGCAGATGCTGGCCATCGGCCGCGCGCTCATGAACCACCCGCGCCTGCTGATCCTCGACGAGCCCGTGGAAGGCCTGGCGCCGGTGATCGTGGAAGAGATCGTCGCGCAACTCAAGACCATCAAGGCCGCGGGCGTGGCCATCCTGCTGGTCGAGCAGAACCTCGAGGTCTGCGTGCAGCTGGCCGATCGCCACTACATCGTGGAGCAGGGCGTGATCGTGCACGAGGCCGGCAACGCGGCCTTCATGGCCGACCACGACGTGAAAGACCGCTATCTGGGTGTTGGCCTTGCCTGAACCCACCCTTCATTCGTCGCAAAAAACCATGAACACAACGAACGAACTTTCCACCGCGCCCGACGTGCGCGCCCTGCGCGTGAACGGCCAGCGCCTCTGGGACTCGCTGATGCAGCTCGCGCAGCTCGGTGCCACCGAGAAGGGCGGCGTGTGTCGCATCGCGCTCACCGACCTGGACCGCCAGGGCCGCGACCTCTTCACGCGCTGGGCGCGCGAGGCCGGCTGCGAGGTGCGCGTGGACGCCATCGGCAACATCTTTGCGCGCCGCGCGGGCCGCAACAACGCGCTGCCACCCATCACCACCGGCAGCCACATCGACACGCAGCCCACGGGCGGCAAGTTCGACGGCAACTACGGCGTGCTCGCGGGGCTCGAGGTGCTGCGCGCGCTGAACGATGCGGGCATCGAAACCGAGGCTCCGCTCGAAGTGGCGGTGTGGACCAACGAGGAAGGCTCGCGCTTCGTGCCCGTGATGATGGGCTCGGGCGTGTTCGCCGGCGCCTTCACGCTGGAGCATGCGCTTGCGCAGCGCGACACCGAAGGCGTGAGCGTGGCCGAGGCGCTGTCCGCCATCGGTTACGCGGGCGCCGTGCCCGCCTCGGCGGTGGCGTCGCCGGTCGGCGCTTACTTCGAGGCGCACATCGAACAGGGCCCGGTGCTCGAAGCCAATGAGCGCGTCATCGGCGTGGTCGAGGGTGCGCTGGGCCAGCGCTGGTATGACGTGGTGGTGCAGGGCATGGAAGCCCACGCCGGCCCCACGCCGATGGAGCTGCGCAAGGACGCGCTGCTGGCCGCCGCCGAACTCGTGGTCGAGGTGAACCGCATCGCGCTCGCGCACGCGCCGCACGGGCGCGGCACGGTCGGCTGGATCGACAACTACCCGAACTCGCGCAACGTGATCCCGGGCCGCGTGAAGCTCAGCGTCGACCTGCGCGCGGCCGACGACGTGGTGCTGTCGGCCATGGACGCGGCACTGAAAGAAGCCGTGCAGCGCATCGCCACCAAAGGCAAGGTCGAGGCGACGGCCGAGCAGGTCGTGTACTTCCCGCCGCAGCCGTTCACGCCCGCGCTGGTGACGGCCGTGCGCGAGGCCGCGCAGGACCAGGGCATGACGTGGATGAACGTGATCAGCGGCGCCGGCCACGACGCGGTGTACCTCGCGCGCGTGTGCCCCGCGGCGATGATCTTCGTGCCCTGCCTGGACGGCATCAGCCACAACGAGATCGAGGACGCGCAGCCCGATCACCTCGAAGCCGGCTGCAACGTGCTGCTGCAGGCGATGCTGCAGAGCGCGGGAGTGGCCGCGTGAAAGCGGCGCTTCGCCGCGTCGGCCTTCACTGCGTGCTGGCGATGGGCCTGGTCGCGGCGTCGACGGCGGCCCTGGCGGCCGGAGAACCGATCTTGGTCGGCCAGTCCGCGGTGCTCACCGGCCCGTTCACGCCGAACAGCCTCGCGTTCATGGAAGGCCAGACGCTGTTCCTCGACCAGCTGAACAAGGCGGGCGGCGTCGGTGGCCGGCCCGTCAAGATGATCACCTACGACGACGCCTACATCCCCGAGAAGGCCGCGGCCAACGCCGAGAAGCTGCTCGGCACGGACCGCGTCGTCTGCCTGTTCGCCACCATGGGCACGGGCATCGGCGCGGCCATGGTGCCGGTGGCGGCGAAGTACGACAGCTTCATCTTCGGCGGGCTGACCGGCGCGGCGGTGCTGCGCGGGCCGAAGGTGCCGATCTACCACGTGCGGGAGTCGTATGCCGACGAGGTCTCGCGTGTGATGAACCATCTGACGACCATCGGCGTGACGCGCATCGCCATCGTCTCCAGCGACGACGCCTACGGCAAGGGCATCGAGAAGGACGCGGTGGCCGCGCTCGAGAAGAACAGGCAGCCGGCCCTGCTGTCGCTGCGCTTCGATCCAAAGGAAAAGGACCATCCCGCCATCGCGCAGCAGGTCATCGCGAGCGGGGCGCAGGCGGTGTACGTCATCGCGGCGGGCACGCCGGCGATCAACATCATCCGCTCGCTGGTGGCCGCGCCCATCCATCCGCAGATCTACACGAACTCGGTGGCGAGCTCGTTCCTTCTGTACAAGGAACTCGGCGATAAGAGCCGCGGCATCGTGCTGTCGCAGGTGGTGCCGCCGTTTTGGAAGACACGCTTTCCCATCGTCGACGAATACCAGCGCGCGAGGAAGGCCGCGGGCAGCGAAGGCGAAGGCTCCTACCTGGGGCTGGAGGGCTACATCACGGCCAAGGCCTTTGCGGAATCGCTGCAGCGCGTGAAGGGGCCGATCACCACCGAATCGCTGCGCCGCAGCATCGAGAACTCGCCGCCCATGAACCTGAATGGCTTCACGGTCGCGTTCCGTCCCGACAACCGCAACGGCTCCAGCTTCGGCGACATCACCATGCTGGGCAGCGCCGGAAAGTTTGCCCAATGAAAGTCCTGATCGCACGTCTCAACCACGAGACCAACACCTTCTCGCCCGTGCCCACGCCGCTCGCGGCCTTCGGGCCCGACGGCCCGACCTTCGGTGCGCAGGCCTACGCCGACAACGAGGGCATGCGCACCGCGATGTCGGCCTTCATCGACCTGGCCGAAGCGGCCGGTGCGCAACTCGTCACGCCGGTGTCGGCTTCGGCCAACCCGAGCGGTCCGGTCGATGCGCAGGCCTACACCACGCTCACGCAATGCATCGTCGATGCGGCGCCGGGCTGCGACGCCATCCTGCTCGACCTGCACGGCGCGATGGTGGCGCAGAACAGCACCGACGGCGAAGGCGACCTGCTGGTGCGCCTGCGCGCCGCCGCGCCCGGCGTGCCCATCGGCGTGGCGCTGGACCTGCATGCCAACGTGACGCCCGCGATGGTGGAGAACGCCGACGTGATCGTCGGCTTCAAGACCTACCCGCACGTCGACATGTACGAGACCGGCGAGCACGCCGGCCGCCTGCTGTTCGACCTGCTGGCCGGGCGCAGCCAGCCGCACATGCGCTGGCGGCAGCTGCCGCTGATGGCGCACACGCTGCGCAGCGCCTCGTTCACCGGCGCGATGCAGCGGGCCATCGAGGCGGCGCGCGCGGCGGAAGCCTCCGAGTCGCTGGCGGTGTCGATCCTCGCCGGCTTCTCGCTGTCGGACATCACGGCGCCGTGCATGAGCGTGATCGTGGTCGATGCGCAATCGCCCGCGCGCGCGCAGGCCACGGCCGACCGCATCGCGGCGCAGATGTGGGCCGAGCGCGAAGCCTTCATCTACCGCAGCGAGCCGCTGGCCGAATCGGTCGCGCGCGCGAAGCTCATCGCCGGCGGCGCCACGCGCCCGGTGCTGCTGCTCGACCACGGCGACAACTGCATGTCGGGCGGCAGCTGCGACACCATGGACGTGCTGCAGGAAGCGCTGGCGCAGGGCCTGGACGGCATCGGCGTCGGGCCGCTGTGCGACCCCGAGGCGGTGGCCGCGCTGGTCGCGGCGGGCGAGGGCGCCGAAGTGACGGTGGCGCTGGGCAACAAGGTGTCGCTGGAAGGCATCGGCCTCGCGAAGACGCCCGTCCAGCTGACCGGCGTCGTGCGAACGGTCAGCGACGGCGAGTACGTGATCACCGGCCCCACCTATACCGGCCAGCGCAGCAGCATGGGCCGCACCGTGCTGTTCGACATCGGCGCGGCGCGCATCGTCGTCACCGAGCGCACGCAGGAGCCGTGGGACATCGGCGTGTTCGAGTGCGCCGGGCTCGACCCACGCAAGGAGCGCTTCCTGCTGCTGAAGTCGCGCATGTACTGCCGGCCGGTGTTCGAGCCGCTGTCGGCGGCGCTGGTGGAGTGCGACAGTCCGGGCGTGACCAGCTCGGACTACAGCCTGTTCCCGTTCAGCCAGGTGCGCCGGCCGGTGTTTCCGCTCGATGCGAACGCGGCGATGGACGCGCCGGCATAACCTGCCACGTCATCGACGCGCGGCGCGTGCCCCGCGACCATTCCTTCACCCCGCGCTGTTGCGGGTCGAACCCTCGAAAGGAACAGTCGCCATGAACACCGCCGCCCACGACGCCCATGCCATCGCCACGGGCTACATCGCCGTCTGGAACGAGACCGACGCCGCGCGCCGCGCCGCGCTCATCGACGCCGGCTGGACCGCCGACGCCCGCTATGTCGACCCGATGGCGCAGGCCAGCGGCCACGAGCAGATCAGCGCGCTGGTCGGCGCGGTGCACCAGCGCTACCCGGGCTTTCGCTTCCATCTGCTGGGCAAGGCCGAGGCGCACGGCGACAACCTGCGCTTCTCGTGGACCCTGGGCCCGAGCGGTGCCGACGACCTGATCCAGGGCACTGACTTCGCCCAGCTCGATGCGGGCAAGCTGCGCGCGGTGACGGGTTTTCTCGACCGCGTGCCCGTGGGCGCCTGAAAGGGTGGGGTCAGTCGCCCGCCGGCCGACCGCGCCAGAGCTTGCGGTAGACCGTGGCGCGGCTGATGCCCAGCGTGCGCGCCGCCTCGGCCACGTTGCCGCGCGCGTCGGTCACCGCCTTGCGGATCAGGGCGGTTTCCACGTCGCGCAGGCGGGGGCGGCCATCGGTGGCGTCGCCGGGCATGCCCGGGACGCCGCCATGCTCGCTGCCGCCGCGCTGGGCCCGCACCTGCACCCGCAGGCCCGACCACAGCGGCACCTCGAGCATGGCGTCGCCGCGCCGGGCGGCGTCGAACATCATGTGCAGCGGCAGCGCGAACAGGTCGTTGAAATGCAGGCCGCCGGCGTGGCAGACCAGCGGCTGGTGCAGCATCTGCCGCGCCGCCGCGTTGGCGCCGGTGACATGGCCGGCGGCGTCGATGCACAGCAGGCCCTCGGTGGCCTCGCTGCTCGGGCAGCCGGGCCAGAGCAGGCGCAGCAGCAGCTCGCAGGGCTCGCGCTGCACCAGCAGGTTCTCGATGCTGCGCGCCGACAGCGTGGCCAGGTGGCGCAGCTCGGGCCGCTCGACCACCTGCACGCCCGTGAGGTCGAGCATGCCGATGCAGTCGCCCCGGGGCCCGAAGAGCGGGGCGCCGGCGCAGCTGTACACACTGGTGTCGTCAAAAAAGTGCTCACCCCGGTGCAGCCACACCGATTCCTGCTCGGCCAGCGCCGTGCCGATGGCGCTGGTGCCGATGGCGCTTTCGGACAGGTCGACGCCGATGCGCCCGATGTCGCGCGCATAGCGGGCGGCGGGGTCGGTGCCGTCGGGCAAGGTACCCACGTCGACCACGATGCCGCGGGCGTCGGTCAGGATGGCGAAATAGCGGGTGTCGGCGATGGCGCGCGAGAGCCGTTCGATCACCGGACGCGCCGCCGTGACCAGGGCCCGGTTGCATTCCGTGACCTCGCGGCTGGCGGTGCGGCTCACGGGCTCGAAGCTCACGCGCTGCTGGGGCCGGCGGCCGGCCTCCAGGCAGCGCTGCCAGGAGCGCGTGATGCCCGGGTCGACCCGCACGCTGCCGCGCGGGCGGGGGCCGTCGCCGTCGATCAGCTCGCGGCGCGCCTGCGCAATGGCCAGCGAGCGCTCAGCAGGAGGGGGGACGGCGGAAGCGGACATCATCGTGAAAGTTCTTCTTCGCGCGGGGAGGGCTGCTTTTGCGGGCCGGCCGGTTGGCAAGCTGTTTCATTTTGAGAATTTCCCGCGCTCTGTGCAAGTGTCAAGGGTTTTTGCCTAGGATAGTGCGAAAGGGCGGCATCCAAGATGCCTCGCTGAACCAGCCATCACCTTTCACGGAGACAGCCACATGCAGGTCGCTTTCAAGGTCAACGGCCGGCCGGTCACGGTCGACGCCCCACCCAACACCTTCCTTGTGCACGCGATCCGCGAGCACCTCCACCTCACCGGCACCCACGTCGGCTGCGACACCGCCCAGTGCGGCGCCTGCACGGTCCACCTGAACGGTCGCGCGGTCAAGTCGTGCAACATCCTGGTCGCGCAGGCGGCCGGCGCCGACGTCACCACCATCGAGGGCGTGGCCGCCGCCGACGGCACCATGCACCCCATGCAGGCGGCCTTCAAGGAATGCCACGGCCTGCAGTGCGGTTTCTGCACCCCGGGCATGGTCATGAGCGCCATCGACCTGTGCACCCACCACCCCAAGTCGAGCGAATCGGAGATCCGCGAGCTGCTCGAGGGCAACCTGTGCCGGTGCACGGGCTACCAGAACATCGTCAAGGCCGTGAAGATGGGCGGCGAGGCCATGGCATCGGGCAATCCGGTGCCGACCCAGCAAACCACGGTCACGGCCTGAGGAGAGCGACATGGGCGCTTCCGACTTCTCCAACCTGCCGCACATCGGCGAGGCATTGCGGCGCAAGGAAGACTATCGCTTCCTGACCGGCGCGGGCAACTACACCGACGACATCACGCTGGCCAACCAGAGCCATGCGGTCTTCGTGCGCTCGCCGCACGCGCATGCCGTCATCAAGTCGATCGACATCGCCGAGGCCTCGAAGATGCCCGGCGTGGTCGGCATCTTCAGCGGCAAGGACATCGAAGGAAAGATGGGCGGGCTGCCCTGCGGCTGGCTCATCAACAACCCCGACGGCACCCCGATGAAGGAGCCGATGCACCCGATCCTGGCGATCAACAAGGTGCGCTACGTGGGTGACCACGTCGCCATGGTGGTGGCCGAGACGGTCGAGCAGGCCAAGAACGCGGCCGAAGCCGTGGTGGTCGACTACGACGTGCTGCCCGCCCTGGTGAGCGTGGCCGACGCCGCGAAGAAAACCGGCAGCACCACGCTGCACGACGAAGCGCCCGACAACCAGTGCTACAAGTGGGTGTTGGGCGACAAGGCGGCGGTCGACAACGTGTTCACCACGGCGGCGCACGTCACCAAGCTCGACCTCGTCAACAACCGCCTGATTCCCAACCCGATCGAGCCGCGCGTGGCCATCGGCAGCTACAGCCGCGGCACCGACGACTACACGCTCTACGTGTCGAACCAGAACCCGCACGTCGAGCGCCTCCTGATGACGGCCTTCGTGCTGGGCCTGCCCGAGCACAAGGTGCGCGTGATCGCGCCCGACGTGGGCGGCGGCTTCGGCTCCAAGATCTTCCTGTACGCCGAAGACGTGTGCCTGACCTGGGCCGCCAAGCAGCTCAACCGCAACATCAAGTGGACGGCGGAGCGCTCGGAGTGCTTCCTGTCGGATGCGCACGGTCGCGACCACGTGAGCCACGCCGAGATGGCGATGGACAAGGACGGCAAGTTCCTCGCGATGCGCGTGCACACCGACGCCAACCTGGGCGCCTACCTGTCGACCTTCTCGACCGCGGTGCCGACCATCCTGTACGCCACGCTGCTGGCGGGCCAGTACACGACGCCGCAGATCTACGTCGAGGTCGATGCCTGGTTCACCAACACCTCGCCGGTCGATGCGTACCGCGGGGCCGGGCGGCCCGAGGCCACCTACCTGCTGGAGCGCCTGGTGTCGCGCTGCGCCTGGGAAATGAACCTGGGCCAGGACGAGATCCGCAAGCGCAACTTCATCACCAGCTTCCCGTACCAGACGCCCGTGGCGCTGCAGTACGACACCGGCGACTTCCATGCCTGCATGGACAAGGCGCGGGTGCTGGCCGAGGTCGACGGTTATGCCGCGCGCAAGGCGGCGACCGAAGCCAAGGGCAAGCTGCGCGGCATGGGTTATTCGAGCTACATCGAGGCCTGCGGCATCGCGCCGTCGAACATCGCGGGGGCGCTCGGCGCACGCGCGGGCCTGTTCGAATGCGGCGAGATCCGCGTGCACCCGACCGGCAGCGTGACGGTGTTCACCGGCTCGCACAGCCACGGGCAAGGCCATGAAACCACCTTCGCGCAGGTCGTGGCCGCGCGCCTGGGCATTCCGGTCGAGAACGTCGACGTGGTGCACGGCGACACCGGTCGCGTGCCCTTCGGCATGGGCACCTACGGCTCGCGCTCCATTTCGGTGGGCGGCGCGGCCATCATGAAGGCGCTCGACAAGATCGAGACCAAGGCCAAGAAGATCGCCGCGCACCTCATGGAGGCGAGCGACGCCGACATCGAGTTCGCCAATGGCGAGTTCACGGTCAAGGGCACCGACAAGAAGATCCCGTTCGGCCAGGTGGCGCTCACGGCCTACGTGCCGCACAACTACCCGCTCGACAAGCTCGAGCCGGGCCTGAACGAAACCGCCTTCTACGACCCGACCAACTTCACCTTCCCGGGCGGCACCTACATCTGCGAGGTCGAGATCGACAAAGAGACCGGCGAAGTGAAGGTCGACCGCTTCACCGCGGTGGACGACTTCGGCACCATCATCAACCCGATGATCGTCGAGGGTCAGGTGCACGGCGGGCTGGTGCAGGGCATCGGCCAGGCGCTGCTCGAGAACTGCGTCTACGACAACGAAACCGGCCAGCTGCTCACCGGCAGCTTCATGGACTACGCCATGCCGCGCGCCGGCGACTTCCCGCAGTTCAAGCTCGACACCGTCTGCACCCCCTGCACGCACAACCCGCTGGGCACCAAGGGCTGCGGCGAGGCGGGCGCCATCGGGTCGCCGCCGGCCGTCATCAACGCCGTGCTCGACGCGCTGGCGCCGCTGGGCGTCAAGGATTTCGACATGCCCGCTTCGTCCAGCCGCGTCTGGGAAGCGATGCAGGCCGCCGCCAAGCCCTGAACGACACAAGAAATAACAGAGAAGGAATCACCCCATGTATGCCTTCACACTCGAACGGCCCGCCAGCGTGGCGGACGCCGCCCGGCTCATCGCCGCGGGCGGCAAGCCACTGGCCGGCGGACAGACCCTGCTGGCCTCGATGAAGCTGCGGCTCTCGGCGCCCGAGCAGCTCGTCGACCTCGGCGGCATCAAGGAACTCACCGGCATCAAGAAGGATGGCGGCGCGATCACCCTCGGCGCCATGTCGCGCCACCTCGACGTGGCGAACAACGCCGACGTGAAGGCCGCGTACCCCGCGCTGGCCGACCTCGCGTCGCGCATCGGCGACCGGCAGGTGCGCGCGATGGGCACCGTCGGCGGCTCGGTGGCCAACAACGACCCGGCGGCGTGCTACCCGAGCGCGGTGCTGGCCTCGGGCGCGACCATCGTCACCTCGAAGCGCGAGATTGCGGCCGACGACTTCTTCCAGGGCCTGTTCACCACGGCGCTCGAAGAAGACGAGCTGATCGTCGCCATCCGCTTCCCGATTCCGAAGCGCGCGGTGTACGAGAAGCTGCGCCAGAAGGCCTCGAACTTCCCGCTGGTCGGCATCTTCCTGGCGCAGTACGACAGCGGCGTGCGCGTGGCCGTCACCGGCGCGGGCAACGGCGTGTTCCGTCATGCCGGGCTCGAAGATGCGCTCAACAAGAGCTTCACCGCAGCGGCGGCTGCCGCCGTGAAGATCGACGCGAGCGACCTGAACAGCGACCTGCATGCCTCGGCCGCCTACCGCGCGAACCTGATCAGCGTGCTGACGCAGCGCGCCGTGACCAAAGCACTCGGCTGAAGCAGCCAGGCGCCGCCGCCCACCGGAAGGCGCGACGCCCTCGCGTCTTCCGCTACGCTTGCCCATGATCTTCCCGACCATCGACGCCCTTTCCGACGGCTTGCGGCAGGCCGGCTACTTTGCCGACCGCCGCCTGGCCACCGCGGTGTTCCTCGCGCTCAAGCTGCAGCGCCCGCTGCTGCTCGAAGGCGAGCCGGGCGTCGGCAAGACCGAGCTGGCCAAGGCGCTGTCGACGGCCCTGAACCGTGAGTTGCTGCGCCTGCAGTGCTACGACGGCATGGAGCAGCGCGAGGCGCTCTATGAATGGAACTACGCCGCGCAGCTGCTGCACATGCGTGCGGCCGAAGCCACGGGGGCTGCACGCGACGTGGAGGCCGAGGTCTACCAGCCGCACTACCTGATCCGCCGCCCGCTGCTGCAGGCGCTGCAGACGCCGGCGCCCGGCTCGGTGCTGCTGATCGACGAGGTCGACCGCGCCGACGAGCCCTTCGAAGCCTTCCTGCTCGAGTACCTGGGCGAGTACCAGGTCAGCATTCCCGAGCTGGGCACCGTGCGCGCCGTGGTGCCGCCCGTCACCTTGCTCACCAGCAACCGCACGCGCGAGCTGAACGATGCCGTGAAGCGGCGCTGCCTCTACCACTGGCTCGATTACCCCGAGCGCGAGCGCGAGCTCGCCATCGTGCGCGCGCAGGTGCCGCAGGCCGGCGAGGTGCTGTCGGCGCAGGTGGCGGCCTTTGTCGCGCGGCTGCGTTCGGCGCCGTTCGTCAACGCCTTCCAGCGCGCGCCCGGCATCGCCGAAAGCGTGGAGTGGGCGCGGGCGCTCATCGCGCTCGACACCGTCGAACTCGACCCCGAAGTGGTCGTCGACACCGCCGGCATCCTGTTCAAGCAGCGCGACGACGTGGCGGCGCTGACGCACGAGCTGGCCTCCGACCTGCTGAGGCCCGAGGAACCGCTCGCCACCTGAGAAGGTGTGAACGAACCCGCCATGGCCGGCATCCAGCAACTCGGCGACGTCCGCAGCGGCAAGCTGGCGGGCAACATCGCCGCCTTCGGCCGCGCACTGCGCCGCGCCGGCGTGCGCACCGACGCCATGCGCATCGCACTCGCGACCGAGGCGGTCACCCTGGTCGGTGTCGAAGACAAGCTCGACCTGGGCGCCGCCATGGAAGCCGTGATGGTCAGCCGCGAGCAGGACCGGCTGGTGTTCCGTGAACTCTTCGATGCGTGGTTCCGCGACCCCGAGCTGGCCAACAAGCTGCTCGCCCAGATGCTGCCCAGCGCCGAGGGCAAGGCCGAGCCCTCCAAGCGCCGCCCGCGCGTGCGCGAGGCACTGAGCCCGCCGCGCGATGCCGTGAAGCCCGCAGCACCGACCAAGCCCGACGAAGAGATCAAGTTCGACGCCGCCATGACGGCCAGTGACCGCCAGCGGCTGCAGCATGCGGACTTCAACGCGCTGGGCGCGGCCGAGTACCGGTTGGTCGAGCGACTGGCGCGCGACATCACGCTGCCGGTACCCCGGCTGCCCACGCGCCGCCTGCGCCCGGCCGGCGACGCGGGCAGCGCGCACGCCCGCATGCACTGGCCCGGCGTGCTGCACGAGGCGGCCCGTACTGGCGGCGAGATCCTGCGCTTGCCCCGTCTGGCACGGCGCGAACAGCCCCTGCCGCTGCTGGTGCTGGTCGACGTGTCGGGCTCGATGGAGCGCTATGCGCGCCTGCTGCTGGCCTTTCTGCATGCCGCCACGCGGCGCGCCGGCCGGCGCGACGTGTTCGCCTTCGGCACGCGGCTGACCGACCTCACGCCGGCCTTCCGGCTGGCCGACACCGACGCCATGCTGGGCGCCGCCAGCCTGGCCATCGACGACTTCGCGGGCGGCACGCGGCTGGGCGGCTCGCTGGCCGAGCTGCACCAGTCGCATGCGCGCCGGCTCATCGGCCGGCGCACGCTGGTGCTGGTGATCAGCGACGGCCTCGACACGGGCGAGCCCGCCTTGCTCGAGACCGAGCTGCAGTGGCTGAAGCGCCATTCGCGCCGGCTGCTGTGGCTCAACCCGCTGCTGCGCTTCGAGGGCTACGCCCCTCTGGCGCGTGGGGCTGCCGTGCTGCACCGCCATGCGGACGCGATGCTGGCGGTCCACAATCTGAATGCACTCGAACAGCTGGCCGCCAGCCTGGCTGCGCTGATGCGCGCCAGCCGATAGCGCGGATCTCAGGAAGGAACAAAGGAAACCCACCATGGAAATGCTCGGAAACCGCCGCCTCGGCGTCACCCAACAACAGGCCTGGGACGCGCTCAACGATCCCGAGACGCTCAAGAAGTGCATCCCCGGCTGCGACAAGTTCGAGCTCACGGGCGACAACACCTACAGCGTGGCGTTGGCCGTGAAGATCGGCCCGGTGTCGGCCAAGTTCAGCGGCAAGGTGATGCTGTCGGACATCGTCGCGCCCGACGGCTACAAGCTCACCTTCGAGGGGCAGGGCGGCGTGGCGGGGTTTGCCAAGGGCTCGTCGAGCGTGTCGCTCAAGCCGGTGGCCGGCGCATCGGACGCAGCGCCTGTCGCGGCCGTGGCCGACAGCGCACCCGTCGCCGAAGCCGCCCCCGTGGCTCCGACTCCTGCCGGCTGCGAACTCGACTACACCGTGCAGGCCCAGGTCGGCGGCAAGATCGCCCAGCTCGGCCAGCGCCTGATCGACGGCGCGGCCAAGTCCACCGCCGACGATTTCTTCAAGCGCTTCGAGGCCGAGATGCAAAGCCGCTACGGCCCGCCGCCCGCACCGCCCGCGGAAGCGGCGGCCGAGGCGCCCGCCGAGAAGGCCGGCGTGATGTCGGGCCTCATGAAGAAGATGGGCTTCGGCAAGAAGGACGGCGAGGACGCCAAGGACGCCGCTACCCCGGGCGACGCCGCCTGACGCACAAGGTCCTGCCATGGAAAACCTCGACGTCATGGTGCTGCGCACGCTGCGCGACTGGCGGCGTGCCGGCAAGCGCGCGCTGCTGACCACCGTGGTGCGCACCTGGGGCTCGTCGCCGCGGCCCGTGGGCTCGATCATGGCGCTGGCCGAGGACGGCGCGGTGGTCGGCTCGGTCTCGGGCGGCTGCATCGAGGACGACCTGATCGCGCGCTACAGCCACGCCCACGGCAAGGGCGAAGACGTGCCGCTGGGCGCGCCGCCCGCGCTGGTCAAGTACGGCATCACGGCCGACGAGGCACACCGCTTCGGCTTGCCCTGTGGCGGCACGCTCGAGCTGTTGCTCGAATACGCGCCCGACGCCGACGCGCTCGACATGCTGGTCGCCGAACTCGAACGCGGCAAGCTCATGCGCCGCACGGTGACGCTGGCCACCGGCGCGGTGCGGCTGGCCGAGGCGACCGCGCCCGACGAGCTCACGGTGAACGACACCGAGCTCACCAACACCTTCGGCCCCGAGTACCGCATGCTGCTGATCGGCGCCGGCCAGCTCGCCGAGTACCTGGCGACCATGGCCAAGTTCAGCGGCTTCGCCGTGACGCTGTGCGACCCGCGCGCCGAGTACCGCACCGCGTGGACGCTGTCCGGCGTGACGATCACCACCGAGATGCCTGACGACGCCGTGCTGGCCTTCAAGCCCGACCGCCGCAGCTGCGTGGTCGCGCTCACGCACGACCCCAAGCTGGACGACCTCGCGCTGCTCGAAGCGCTGCAAAGCGAGGCCTTCTACGTAGGCGCCATCGGTTCGCGCCGCAATGCCGATGCGCGGCGTGACCGCATGATCGAACACTTCGACCAGACGGCCGAGTCGCTCGCACGTCTGCGCGGGCCCATCGGCATCTTCATCGGCAGCAAGACGCCGCCGGAGATCGCGGTGAGCGTGATGGCGGAAATCCTGGCGGTGAAGAACGCGGTGACCTTGCCGCGCGAAGTGGAAGTGGCGCGCGCCAAGGAAATCCAGCAGCTGCAGCCCAGCTGAGTTGAACCGACCTGCTGCGCGGGGCTCAGTCCACGCCCAGCAGGTCGTAGATGCGGCGCACGTACTCGCCGAACTCCGGACTGGTCTTCACGTGCAGCTTGCGCGGCTCGGGCAGATTGATGCGAAAGAAGTCGGCCATGCGTGCCGGCCCGGCCGTGAGCACGGCGCAGTGCGAGCCCAGGAACACCGCCTCCTGGATGCTGTGCGTGACCACGATGAAGGTCTTGCGGCTGCGCTCCCAGATGCGCAGCATCTCCAGGTTCATCTTCTCGCGCGTGAGCGCATCGAGCGCGCCGAAGGGTTCGTCCATGAGCACCAGCTTCGGGTCGTGGATGAGCGCGCGTGCGATGGCGGCGCGCTGCTGCATGCCGCCCGAGAGTTCGTAGGGCAGCTTGTCGGCGAAGCCCGTGAGGCCGACCATGTCGAGCAGCTCGTGCGCGCGCGCTTTGGCGGCCTTGCGGTCCAGCCCGAGGATGTCGGCGGGCAGCAGCACGTTCTCGAGAATGGTGCGCCACTTCAGCAGCAGCGGCTGCTGGAACACCATGCCGACGTCGCGGCCCGGATTGAAGCCCGTGCCACCGGGGCCGCCGATTTCGAGCGTGCCGCCGTCGTGGCCGTGCAGGCCCGACAGGATCTTCAGCAGCGTCGACTTGCCGCAGCCCGAGGGACCGACCAGCGAGATCATGTCGCCCGCATGCACGTCCATCGTGACGTCGGAGACGGCGAGGAATTCTTCGTTGCGCTTGCGGTAGACCTTGCGCAGCTGCCGCATGCGGATCAGCGGCATCGACTCCTGCGGTTGCAGCACGGCGCTCATGCGAGCCACCGCGCCAGGTTGTCGCGCACGAAGGCGTCGTCGGCCAGGTCGCCGTGCTGGCGGTAGACGCGGTCGATTTCCGCCGACTGGCCCTTGCCCAAGCCTTCTTCCGGATCGAGGCACCAGATGCCTTCGAGCAGGCCCTGGCGCCGCAGCACCTCGTGGCAGCCCGCGATGCAGCCGTGGAAGTTGTTCGCCACGTCGAAGAAGGCGGCGTTGCAGTCGGTCACGCGCGAGTCGAGCGCGAGCAGGGCGGGGCTCAGCGCGCCGCCGCTGGCGGCCAGCTCGGCCTTGATCTGCTGCAGCTGGTGCACCGCGCTCGACGTCCACACCGACCAGTGGCCCAGCAGGCCGCCGCGAAAGCGCACCTGCACGGGCGCGCCGTCGCGCATCGCGGCAAAGGGCAGCGCGAGGTCGAGCACGATGTGGTCGTCATTGCCGGTGTAGAGGAACACGCGCTTCTCGGCACGCGCATCGACCAGCCCGCGCACCACGTCGATGCTGCGGTAGCGGTTGAAGGGCGCGACCTTGATCGCCAGCGCGTTGGGAATGAGCGCGAAGCGGCGCCAGAAGTCGCTCGACAGGATCGGGCCGCCGACCACGGTCTGCAGGTAGAAACCGATCAGCGGGATCTCCTGCGCCACCGCCTCGCAGTGGGCGATGAGCGCGTCTTCCGACGCGCCGGCCAGCGCCGCCAGGCTCAGCAGCCCCGCGTGATAGCCCAGCGAGACGGCGGTGCGCGCCTCTGCCTGCGCCTGCGCGGTCGGGCCGCACAGGCCGGCGATCATCGCCATCGGGCGGTCGTTCCAGGCCAGGCGGTCCTGCATCGCGGCCTCGAGCACGGTGGCGTACAGGCCGCGCTCGCGGATCGCGAACTGCGTGGTGTGCACGCCCACCGCGAGGCCGCCCACGCCGGCATCGACGTAGTAGCGCGTGAGCGCGCGCTGGCGCTGGCGGTCGAACTGGCGATCGGCGTCGAGCGCGAGCGGGTGCGCCGGGATGACGGTGCCTTGCGACAGCAGCGCAAGCACGTCGGCGGGAAGGTCGGAGCGGTTCAGTGGCATGGGCGAAGGTCCTCAGGCGAACTCGGGGCCGGCGATGGCGTGGATGAAGGCGGGGTGTCCGGTGGGCGGCTGCACGCCCTCGCGCGTGGCCAGTGCCATGCGTGCGAAGCCGCGCTGCGGTGTGAAGCCGGCAGCGCGCAGTGCGGTGGTCATGGCCTTGCGGTCGTCGGGCACGTCGATGTAGATGCGTCCGTCGATGCTGCGTGCGGCCTGCGTCAGCAGCGCGGCGGCCGTGGCCTCGTCGGACGACAGCAACGGTCCGATGTGGTGCGCGGTGCGGCCTGCACGCACGAGGCCGAAGCCCAGGCCGTTGCGCACGCAGCGGCTGTCGTCGCGCCCGAGCAGGTCGGCGAGCACGGCGGGGCGCGCGAAGCCCAGCGCCTGCGCGTCGAGCGCCGCCAGGTTGTCGAGAGCCGGTTTGTCCGTGGCAAGCGATGCGGTGGCGGGCGCGGGCTCGCGCTGCCAGCGCGTGAGCCGCCACAGCGGCGTGAAGCCGAAGCTCGCGTAGAGCGGCTCGCCCTGCGGCGTGGCGTCGAGCATCGCGACGAGGCCGGCGGCTTTCACTTGCTCAAGGCAGCGCGCGAACACCGCGCGGCCCAGGCCTTGCCCGCGTGCGGCCGGCATCACGAGGATCATGCTGATCCAGGCCACGTCGTCCATCGGCAGCACTGCGCCGCTGGCGACGAGCTGGCCCTCGCCATCGCGCACGCCATGCAACGTGCCGAGCCGCTCGAACAGCCGCCAGTCGTGCGCGGTCTGGTTCCAGCCGCTCGCGGCGACCAGCGCGTCGAGCATCGGGGCGATGCCGGGCGTGATCGATGCAAGGGTGTCGACGGCGGGCATGGTCATGGGCTCAGTACTTGCCGTCGCGCGATTCGAATTTCGTTGGCTTGCCGTACTGACGCTGCTCGCGCGAGATCCAGTCAGCCACCCAACGGATCTGCTGCGCCAGCGGCACGCGCGGGTAGCCGAAGAGGCGCTCGGCCTCGCCGGTGTTCATGAGCCAGGCGGTCGGGGCCTCTTGCCCCGCGATCGTCACGGGCTTGCCGAACTGGCGTGCGAACTCTTCAGCAAGCCAGCGGATCGACGTGGTCTCGGGCCCGCTCACGTTGAGCGGCGAGGTCGGCACGGTGGCCGCCGCGAGGCAGCGCAGCGCCTGCGCGTTCGCGTCGCCCTGCCAGATCACGTTGACGTGGCCCATGGTCACGTCGACCGGCTCGCCGCGCCACACCTTGAGCGCCACGTCGGCCAGCACGCCGTAGCGCAGGTCGATGGCGTAGCTCAGGCGGAACAGGCGCCCCGGCGTGCCGTGGCGCTGCGAGAAGTACTCGAACATGCGCTCGCGGCCTACGCACGAGTTGGCGTACTCGCCGGGCGGGTTGGGCGCGTCGCTCTCGCTCGCGCCCTGGCTGGTCACGGGCACGAAGGGGTACACGCAGGCGGTCGAGAAGGCGACGATGCGCGAGGCATGGAAGTGCTCGGCCACCAGCGCCGGCACGTGCGCGTTCATGGCCCAGGTCAGCGGGTTGTCGGCGTCGGCGCCGAACTTGCGCCCGGCCATGAACACCACGTTGGCGCACGGCGGCAGCGCGGCGATGGCGGCGCGGTCGAGCAGGTCGCAGGCGATGGTCTCGATGCCGTGCGCCTCGAGCGCTTCGCGCACGCCGGCTTCGCTGAAGCGGGCGACGGCGATCACGCGGCGACCGGGCATGGCGTTCTTCGCGAGGCGGGCCAGCGTGGGGCCCATCTTGCCGCCCACGCCGAGGATCATCAGGTCGCCGTCGAGGCGGGCCATGTCGCGCACGAGGTCGCGCGAGGGCGTGGCCAGGTAGTCTTCAAGCGCGGCTTCGCTCTCGAAGCGCTCGGGAAAGGGCAGGTCGTCGAGGACAGGCGTGGAGGTCATTGGATTCTTGCGTCCTGGGTGATGAAGAGGCGCTCCAGCAGAAGCACCAGCAGATAGAGCAGCACGCCCAGGCCCGTGATGAGCAGCACGGCCATGAAGACCGCGGGCGTGTCCAGCGAGGCCTGGACCTGGATCATCAGATAGCCCAGGCCTCGTTCCGAGGCGATGAACTCGCCCACCACCGCGCCCGCCACGGCGAGGATGGTGGCGACCTTCATGCCCGAGAACACGTACGGCAGCGAGCCCGGCAGCTGGATGTAGCGAAACAGCTGCCAGCGCGAACCCTTGAGCGCGCGCACGAGGTCGAGCAGCTCGGGCTCGGTCTCGTTCAGGCCGCGGATGGTGGTCAGCAGGATCGGGAAGAAGCACAGGCTGAACGTGATCAGGATGTTCGGCCCGATGCCGTAGCTGAACCACACGATCACCAGCGGCCCCATCGCCACCTTCGGGATCATGTTGAGCGTGACCAGCAGCGGGAACACCAGCAGCATCAGCCGCTTGCTGGTGATGAAGAGCAGCGCGCAAAGAATGCCGAGCACCAGCCCCAGCGCGTAGCCGCCGAACACTTCGAGCGCGGTGACGCCGGTGTTCTTGAGCCAGCTGTAGTTCGGGTTGGCCAGCGTGGCCAGCACCTTCGAGGGCGCCGGCAGGATGAAGGGCTGGATCGCGAAGACCCGCACCGCCAGCTCCCACAGCGCGATGCCCGCCAGATGCACCGCGACCACGAGGGCCCAGCGCTGCCATTCGGGGCGCTCGCCCGACAGGGGCGTGGAAGCGAGGGGCGCCAGCGCGCCGTCGGGTGCCGTCATGTCTGTTCCTGGGTCAGGGAAGAAGCAATGCGGCGAATCATAGGAGTCGCCACGACCCGAGTCAACCAACTAGTTGATAATTTTCATGCGGCAGCCTTGTCGGGGCGCAAGGCGTTGAGCGCGAACTCGATCACGTGCCGGCGCCGCTGCAGCAGCGCGCCGCGCGCGTCGAGCGGCTTGCCGAAGATGGCCGACAGCGTGTGGTTGTTGGAGAAGAAGAAATACGAGATGCCGGCGATCGAGATGTAGAGGTTGATCGCGTCGAAGTCGGGCCGGAACACGCCCGCGGCCACGCCGCGCTCGAGCGTGGCCTCCAGCATCTCGATGAAGGGCGAGTGCATCTTCTGCAGCCGCTCCGACTCGCGCAGGTGCGCGCCGTGGTTGCGGTTCTCGTCGGCCAGCAGCGCGATGAACTCGGGGTGCTCGGCCAGGTAGTCGAACGAGAAGGCCACCAGCTGCTTCATGGCTTCGAGCGGCTCGAGCGCGTCGAGCGTGAGCTTCTGTTCCTTCTCGCGGATCTCGGCGTAGACCGATTCGAGTGCGACCAGGTACAGCCCCTGCTTGCTGTCGAAGTAGTGGTACACGAGCTGCTTGTTGACGCCGGCGTTGGCGGCGATCTCGTCGACGCGCGCGCCTGCGAAGCCCTTGGTGGCGAACTCGGCCACCGCGGCAGAGATGAGTGCCTGCTTGGCGGCGACGGGGTCGCGCTCGCGTTTCGTGGAAACGGTGCTGCGGGCGGTGCGGGTAGGGCTGGTGGCGGTCATGGTGTTTTGATTCTCCCGGCAGTGGCTACGCGGTCTGGATGATCTGGATTGCTTGTCAACCAAACAGTTGGTAATATAAATTTCAGGACCTGTTTTTACCTTCTTTTGGAGTGATCCGCATGAAAAAGCTGTTGTCGGCCGCCGGCGCCACCGCCCTGCTGATGGCCTCGGCCCCTGCCGCGTTCGCGGCCGATGCCATGAGCCTGATGCTCAACTGGACACCCACGGCCGATCATGCGCCGATCTATTTCGCGAAGGCCAAGGGCTGGTACACCGAGGCGGGCATCGACCTGAACATCGAGGCCGGCAAGGGCTCGGCCGTGTCGGCGCAGCGCGTGGGCACCGGCGGCAGCGAACTGGGCATTTCCGACCTGCCCACCACGATCCAGGCCAAGGGCAAGGGCGCCGACGTGAAGGCCGTGATGGTCATCTACGCCAACAGCCCGCAGGGCTTCTACTGGCTCAAGTCCTCGGGCATCAACGGGCCCAAGGACTTCGCGGGCCGCAAGATCGGCAACCCGCCCGGCGACGCCGCGCGCCTCATGTGGCCGGCCTTCGCCAAGAAGGTGGGGCTCGACCCGGTCAGCGTGACCTTCGTCAACGTGAGCCCGCAGGCCAAGGTGGCGGCGCTGAAGAGCAAGTCGGTCGACATCATCAGCGACTTCTACAACGAGCACGACCTGAAGGCGCGCGAGTTCGGCGCCGACCTGGGCTTTCAGCCGTGGCGCGACGCGGGCGTGAACGTGTACGGCAACTCGCTGATCGTGAACGGCCCGTACCTCGCGAAGAACCCGGGCCAGGTGAAGAAGTTCGTGGCCGTGACCCAGCGCGCCTACGACGCCTGCGTGAAGAGCTTCGAGCCCTGCCTGCAGGCGCTGCAGGCCAGCGTGAGCGGCCTCACGCCCGACAACCAGCGCGACCAGTGGAATCGCATCAAGCAGCTGATGCGCGACGACACCACCACCAAGGTGGCGCTCGGTGCCTTCGACGGTGCGCGCGTGAAGGCCGACTACGAACTCGTGTCTTCGCTGATCGGCATCGACAAGGCCTACGACCCCGCGACGCTCTTTACCAACGAGTTCCTCGACAAGGGCGTGCGCATGGCGCCCAACTGATGGGAAGACGCCGCTTCAGCGCGACTCGGAGGAGGGCGGCACCTTCGTGTTGCCCTTCTGCCGTTCGCGGAAGAGGGCGGCGCGCATCAGAAAGATGGTGGTGATCGGCGCCGTCAGCACGATGAACAGCACGATCAGCACCGCGTGCAGGAACAGGCTGAAGCCCTGCACCGAGAAGTAGGCGATGGTGGCCACCGTCAGGCACCAGGCGCCCACCGTGGCGCCCAGCGTGGGCGCATGGATGCGCCGGAAAAACGTGGGCATGCGCACCAGGCCGAAGGAGCCGATGGCCGCGAAGGCCGCGCCGAGCACCGCGAACACGGCGGTGATGATCTCGGCCCAAAGAGGAAGTGCCGTGGCGCTCATTCGATCACCTCCCCGCGCAGCAAGAACTTGGCGATCGAGGTCGATCCCACGAAGCCGAACAGCGCCACCAGCATCGCCGCCTCGAAGTACACGCTGCTCGCGTAGTTGATGCCCAGCACCAGCATCATCAGCATGCCGTTGATGTACAGGCAGTCGAGCGCCATCACGCGGTCCTGCGCGGACGGGCCGGCCAGCAGGCGAAAGAGCGCGCACAGCATCGCCACGGCCAGCAGGAAGAGCGCGGCCTTCAGGGCCCAGAAGAGAACAGGCGTCATGATTCGAAAATCTCCATCAGCGGACGTTCGTAGCGGGTCTTGATCAGGGCGATGAAGGCCGCCTCGTCCTCGAGGTCGAACACGTGGATCAGCAGCGTGGTGCGGTCGAACGACACCTCGCCCCAGGCCGTGCCGGGCGTGAGGCACATGATCATCGCGAGCACGGCGAGGCCGTTGGGGTCGCGCATGTCCAGCGGAATCTGCACGAAGCGCGCCGAGATGTCGGCGGTGCGGCGCGTGAGCAGCAGCCGCGCCACGTCGTACGCCGACTTCAGCATGTCGAAGGTGACGAGGAACGACAGCCGCAGCGCCACGCCGGGCCGGCGCATGCGCACGGTGGCGGGGCGCAGGCCCTTGGTGATCAGCGGCACGGCAATGGCGAGCAGCGCGGCCGACAGCAGCGTGGCCGCTTCGAGCGACTGGTTGAGCAGCAGCCAGATGACGAACAGCGCGAACGACAGCGGCGGGGACGGCATCAGGCGCTTCATGGCTTCGCCTCCGCTTTCGCGGGCACCGGGTTGGGCACCTGCTTGGCGCCGAGCACGGCGTTGCGGTACGCGGTGGGCGTGCGCAGGCCGCCGGCGGTGGCTTGCGCGTGCTGCATCACGGGCTCGGCCCAGACCGTCAGCGCCACGCAGGCTGCGAGCAGGGCGGCCACCGGCAGCACCTCGAGCGCGGGCAGCGAGGGCATGGTGGCGTGGGGCTGCGTCCAGAAATGGCGGATGCCGGTGCGGCTCAGCGCGATCAGCGAGAGAAAGCCCGAGACGATCAGCAGGCCCAGGAAGGTCCAGCCGGCCGAGGCCACTGCCCTGCCGTCGAGCAGGCCCGAGAGCATCGCGAACTTGCCGACAAAGCCCGACAGCGGCGGCAGGCCCGCCAGCAGCAGGGTACAGAGCATGAAGCTCAGGCCCAGGAAGGCCACGCCGGCCGGGATGGCGCGGCCGTAGAGCGCCTGGGCGTCGTCGTCGAGGTTCACGTCGTCGAGCGCGCGCAGGTCTTCGGCCAGGAAGGGTGCGTTGCCCGCCGCCTCGTGCGGCGCGACGCTCATGCCCGCGTTGCGCCAGCGCTCGATCATGTCGATCAGCAGGAAGAAGGCCGCCACCGCGAGCGTCGAGCTCAGCATGTAGTACAGCGCGCCCGCCCACACGGCGGGGTCGCCCAGCCCCACGGCGGCCAGCAGCGTGCCCGCCGACACCAGCACGCTGAAGCCCGCGAGGTTCGACAGCCGCTGCGTGCCGACGATGCCGATGGCGCCGACGAACAGCGTCGCCAGCCCCACGCCCACCAGTGCAGCCTGCCCGAAGGCGGCCGAGGCGCCGGTGTCGGGCGCGAACAGCACGGTCCACAGGCGCAGCACGGTGTACACGCCGAGCTTGGTCAGGAGCGCAAACACCGCGCCCACCGGCGACACGGCCGCGCTGTAGGCCGGCACCAGCCAGAAGTTGAGCGGCCACGCGCCCGCCTTGGCAAAGAACGCGGTGGCCAGGATGGCCGCGGCCGCGTGCACCAGGCCGCGGTCGCCCGGCGCCAGCTCGGCGATGCGCGCACCCAGGTCGGCCATGTTGAGCGTGCCGGTCACGCCGTACAGGATGGCCGCGCCGATCAGGAACAGCGACGAGGCCGCGAGGTTGATCGCGATGTAGTGCAGCCCGGCGCGCACGCGCAACCGGCCCGAGCCGTGCAGCAGCAGGCCGTACGAGGCGGCCAGCATCACCTCGAAGAACACGAACAGGTTGAACAGGTCGCCCGTGAGGAAGGCGCCGTTCAGGCCCATGAGCTGCAGCTGCAGCAGCGGATGAAAGTGCACGCCCGCGCGGTCCCAGCGCGAGGTGGAATAGATCGAGGCCGCGAAGGCCACCACGCCCGTGAGCGCGACCATCATGGTCGAGAGCCGGTCGGCCACCAGCGTGATGCCGAAGGGCGCGCGCCAGTTGCCCGGCAGGTACACGCCGATGGAGCCCGGGCCGCCACCGGTGTCGGCCGCGTTCACCCAGCGCAGCAGCGCCAGCGCGGCCAGCAGGCCGACCAGGCCCGAGACCACGCTGAGGAAGGACTTGGTGCGCCGGTGGTTCTCGTTCATCAGCAGCATCAGCGCCGCCGTGAGCATGGGCACGAGGATCGGCACTGCCACCAGGTGCGGCATGCTGAACTCGAGGAAGCGGTCGAGCAGGTGCAGGAGGTCGTTCATTCGACGGCCTCCCGCTCTTCACCGTCCACGTGGTCGGTGCCCGACAGGCCACGCGAGGCGAGCATCACGACGAGGAACAGCGCCGTCATCGCGAAGCCGATCACGATGGCCGTGAGCACCAGCGCCTGCGGCATCGGGTCGGCCGTGTTGGCCAGCGTGGCCTTGAAGCCTTCGACCAGCACCGGCTCGCTGTCGACCTTGAGCCGGCCCATGCTGAAGATGAACAGGTTGACCGCGTACGAGATGAGCGTGAGGCCCATGATGACCTGGAAGGTGCGCGGACGCAGCAGCAGGTACACGCCCGAGCCAGTGAGCACGCCGATGGCGATGGCCAGCACGATTTCCATCAGCGGGCCCCTCCGGTGGCGGCGGCAGCCTCTTCGGCTTCGGCGGCCGCGCGGGCCTGCGCTTCTTTCTCTTCTTGTTCGTCGGCCCAGCGGTGGCTTCGGATGGACTGGTGGGCCAGCGCGGTCAGGATCAGCATGGTGGCGCCGAGCACCAGCGCGAACACGCCGATGTCGAAGAAGAGGGCACTGGGCACGTGCATGTCGCCCAGCAGCGGCACGTGCACGTGCGCGGTGTGCGTGGTCAGGAACGGGTAGCCGAACACGATCGCGCCGCCGCCGGTGGCCAGCGCGAACAGCAGGCCGATGGCGATCCAGCGGCGCGGGTAGATGCGCAGGTGTTCTTCGACCCACTCGGTGCCCGAGACGATGAACTGCAGCACCAGCGCGACCGACATCACCAGCCCCGCGACGAAGCCGCCGCCGGGCGCGTTGTGGCCGCGCATGAAGAAGTACACCGACACCAGCACGGCCACCGGCAGCACGAGGCGCACCAGCACGGCCGGCACCATCAGGTAGCCGATGGCGGAGTCGGTGGCGCGGCGCGGGTTCAGCAGGTCGCTGCTGCCGTCGTCGACCTGCAGCCGTTGCTGAATGGGCAGCGCCATCGATTCGATCGCCGGGCGGAAGCGCCGCAGCAGCGCATACACGGTGAGCGCCACGATGCCCAGCACCGTGATCTCGCCGAAGGTGTCGAAGCCGCGGAAGTCGACCAGCATCACGTTGACCACGTTGGTGCCGCCGCCTTCGGTGAGCGCGCGCTCGAGGAAGAAGGGCGAGATGCTCTGCGGGAAGGTGCGCGTCATCATCGCCCAGGCCAGTGCCGCCATGCCGCAGCCGGCGATGGTGGCCACCAGCAGGTCGCGCCCGCGGCGGCCCCAGGGGCGCAGCCGCATGCGCGCGGGCTGCACCACGTCCTTGCTGCGCATCGGCAGCCAGCGCAGGCCCAGCAGGATGAGCACGGTGGTCACGGCCTCGACCACCAGCTGCGTCAGCGCCAGGTCGGGCGCCGAGAACCAGATGTAGGTGACGCACGAGACCAGCCCGGCGCCCGCGGCCAGCATCAGCGCCGCGAGCCGGTGGAACTTGGCCTGCCAAGCGGCGGCCACGGCGCAGGTGCAGCCGATGAGCCAGGTCATCGCGAACATCGGCGAGAAGGGCAGCAGCTCGCGCGTGCCACGGTCGGCCGGCGTGGCCCACAGCGACGCCGCGGCGCCGGCCACGGCCACCACCACCAGCCACAGCAGCTGCCACTGCAGGCGGCGCGTGCCGAAGAGGCGGCGGCTGCGCCGGCCGGTTTCGCTCAGCAGTGCGATCAGGTGTTCGAAGATGACCTGCCCGTCGAAGCGGTGCAGCAGCGGCGTGTGCTCCAGGCGCCCGCTGCCCAGCGGGCGACGCAGCAGCAGGTAGAGCACGGCGCCGCCTGCCAGTGCGACGAAGCTCATCATCAGCGGCAGGTTGAAGCCGTGCCACACGGCCAGGCTGTAGACGGGCAGCGTGCCGCCGACCACCGGCGTGGCCGCGGCCGCGAGCATCGGGCCGACCGACCAGGCCGGCGCCACGCCCACCACCAAGCACACCAGCACCAGCAGCTCGACCGGCACGCGCATCCAGTGCGGCGGCTCGTGCGGGGGCTTGGGCACGTCGGGGCCGCAGGGCGGGCCGAAGAACACGTCGAACACGAAGCGCGCCGAATACGCCACGCTGAAGATGCCCGCGAGCGTGGCGATGACCGGCAGGCTGAAGTCGATCCAGGGCGTGGCCTGGATGAAGACGGTCTCGGCGAAGAACATCTCCTTCGAGAGGAAACCGTTGAGCAGCGGCACGCCGGCCATCGAGGCGCTGGCGATGATGGCCAGCGTGCCCGTGATGGGCATGAGGCGCATCAGGCCGCTGAGCTTGCGGATGTCGCGCGTGCCGGTCTCGTGGTCGATGATGCCGGCCGCCATGAACAGCGAGGCCTTGAAGGTCGCGTGGTTCATGACGTGGAAGACGGCCGCCACCGCCGCCAGCGGGCTGTTCAGGCCCAGCAGCAGCGTGATGAGGCCCAGGTGCGAGATGGTCGAGTAGGCCAGCAGCGCCTTCAGGTCGCGCTGGAACATGGCCGCGAAGCCGCCCAGCAGCAGCGTGATCGCGCCCGCGCCACCGACCATCCAGAACCACTGCTCGGTGCCCGAGAGCACGGGCCACAGCCGCGCCATCAGGAACACGCCCAGCTTCACCATGGTGGCCGAGTGCAGGTAGGCCGACACCGGCGTGGGCGCGGCCATGGCGCGCGGCAGCCAGAAGTGGAACGGGAACTGCGCGCTCTTGGTGAACGCGCCGAGCAGGATCAGCACCAGCGCCACCGGGTACAGCGCGTGCGCGCGGATGATGTCGCCCGAGGCCAGCACGATGTCGAGCTCGTAGCTGCCGACGATGCGGCCCAGCACGAGCACGCCGGCCAAGAGGCACAGCCCGCCCGCGCCGGTGACGGTGAGCGCCATGCGCGCGCCGCGCCGCGCGTCGCGCCGGTGGTGCCAGTAGCCGATGAGCAGGAAGGAGAAGAGGCTGGTGAGCTCCCAGAACAGCACCATCTGGATCAGGTTGCCCGAGAGCACCACGCCCATCATCGCGCCCATGAACGCGAGGAAGAACGAGAAGAAGCGCGGCACCGGGTCGGAGGCCGACATGTAGTAGCGCGCATAGAGCACCACCAACGCGCCGATGCCCAGCACCAGCATGCAGAACAGCCACGCGAAGCCGTCGAGGCGGAACACGAGGTTCAGGCCGAGGGCGGGCAGCCACTCGATCTCCTGGCGCAGCACGTTGCCGTGCGCGATCTGCGGAAAGAGCCAGGCGACCTGGATCGCGCAGCCCAATGCGACGAGCCCTGCGAGGGTCGACTCCCGGTTGCGCGCGTTGGACGGCATCAACGCGGCCAGCACGCTGGCAAGAAAGGGGAGTGCGACGAGAAGGGCGAGGGGCATCGGGGGTCGATTCTATCGACCGACCCTCTGGAGAGCCCCTGTCTATAACCGCAGGAGCACGGGCAGTTTTTTCGCTGTCACGCAGCCAGCACGAGCTGCACGCTGCGGATGCCCAGCCAGGTCAGCACCAGCGAGCCGCACAGGTGCAGCAGGCCGGTGCCCAGCGCCAGCAGCGGCCGTCCGCCGAGCAGCAGTGCGACCACTTCGGCCGAGAAGCTCGAGAAGGTCGTGAGCCCGCCGAGGAAGCCGGTGATGAGCAGCAGCCGCCACACCGGGTCGAGCTGCGGCAGCGCCTGGAAGACGGCCACCGCCACGCCGACGAGGTAGCCGCCCACGAGGTTGGCGGCCAGCGTGCCGTAGGGCACGGGGCCGCCGGTGTTGAGCCACAGGCCCAGGCCCCAGCGGGCGAGGGCGCCGCACGAGGCGCCCACGCAGATCGCTAGAACCGGCAGTAGAGGCGGCATCCGTTCCCTTGTCGTCGTCGCACTGTCATTTCTCCTTGCCCATCACCAGGTCGGGCAGGATCGTGACGATACCCGGGAACAGCGTGATCAGCGCGATGCACAGCACGAGGCAGAAGAAGAACGGAATGGCCGCCCTGGCGATCACGTTGCTGTCCTTGCCTGTCATGTTCTGCAGCACGAACAGGTTGAAGCCCACCGGCGGCGTGACCTCGGCGATCTCGACCAGCAGCACCACGAAGATGCCGAACCAGACGAGGTCGAAGCCTGCCTTCTGGATCATCGGCAGCACCACCGCGCTGGTCAGCACGATCATCGAGATGCCGTCCAGCGCCGTGCCCAGCACCAGGTACACCACCACCAGCGCGCCGATCAGCGCATAGGGCGACAGGTGCATGCTGTCGACCCACTCGGCCAGCTCGCGCGGGATGCCGGTGAAGGCCATGGTCTTGGTCAGGAACGCAGCCCCGGCCAGGATGAACATGATCATGCAGCTGGTGCGCGTGGCGCCCATGATCCCGTCCTTGAAGTTCTGCCAGGTCAGGCTCTTGCCGTAGGCCGCGATGGCCAGCGAGCCCAGCACGCCGAAGGCCGCGCACTCGGTGGCCGTGGCCCAACCGGCCACCAGCACCCAGACGATGAACACGATCAGCAGCGCGCAGGGAATGAGGTTGCCCGACAGCCGGATCTTCTCCATGAAGGTGGTCGGCGGATCGGCCGGCGGCACCTGGTCGGGGTGGCGCAGGCTCCACCAGCCGATGTAGCCCGAGAACAGCAGCATCAGCAAAAAGCCCGGCAGGAAGCCCGCCAGGAAGATGCGGATGATCGAGGCGTCGGCCGCCACCGCGTACACCACCATGGTGATCGACGGCGGAATCAGGATGCCCAGCGTGCCGGCCGTGGCCAGCGAGCCGATGGCCAGCTTCTCGTTGTAGCCGCGGCGCTTGAGCTCGGGCAGCGCCACCTTGGCGATGGTCGCGCAGGTGGCGGCCGAGGAGCCCGAGACCGAGCCGAACACGCCGCAGCCGAGGATGGTGGTGTGCATGAGCCGACCGGGCACGCGGTTCAGCCACGGCCGCAGGCCTTCGAACATCTCCTCGCTGAGCTTGGTTCTGAAGAGGATCTCACCCATCCAGATGAACAGCGGCAGCGCCGCCAGCTCCCAGCTCGCGTTGCTCTCCCAGAAGGCCGAGAACAGGTTCTTGCCGGGCAGCGTGTTGGTGAAGAAGGCCTGGCCGACCCAGCCGACGATGGCCAGGGTCATGGCGATCCAGACGCCGCCGGCGAGCAGCAACAGCATGATGCCGAGCAGCAGCGCGCCCATCAGAAGGGTTTCGAGCATCGGTGTCTTTGTTGTTGTCGTTGTCGTTCAGACGTCGGAAGAGAAGTCGCCCGCCGCGTGGCGCTCCTCGACGGCGCGCTGGTAGCTGGGTTTTTCGCCGCGCACCACGCCGACGAGCTCGTCGACCATGGCGATCAAGAGCAGCCAGCAGCCGATCACGAAGCTCGATTGCGGAATCCAGATCGGGATCACGAGCAGGCCCGTGGCCATTTCCTTGAACTCGTAGCTCTCGTACGTGAAGCTGGTGGCCCAGTAGGTCAGGTAGGCCACCGACACGGCGGCGATCAGCAGGCAGGCCACGTCGAGCACGCGGCGCACCTTGGGCGGCACGGCATCGAGCAGCAGCGTGACGCGCACGAAGTCGCCGTGGCGAAAGGCGTGCGCCATCGCGAAGAAGGCCGCCGCCGCGCACAGCCAGGCCACCGCGTCGTTGAGCCCGCTCACGTGCCAGTTCATCTGGCGGCCTACGCCCGCCACGATCATCAGCACGAAGATCAGAAACACGCAGAATGCGCCGAGCGCGCCGGCACCGTTGTACAGGCGGTCGAGGAAGCGCCTCACGGCTTACTTCTTCTTGTAGGCGTCGACGATCGCCGCGCCGTCGGTACCGGCCGCCTTGAGCCAGTCGGCCTGCATGATGCCGCCGACCTGGCGCATGTCGGTGTCCAGCTTGGGCGAGGGCTTGTGGATCTTCATGCCGCGCTCGGCCAGGAGGCGCTTGTACTCGTCGTTCTTCTCCTGCGCGACCTTCCAGCCGCGTGCCTCGGCATCGGCTGCGGCCTTGGTCACGGCGGCCTTGCCGGCGGCGTCGAGTGCATCGAAGGCCTTGGCGTTCACGAGGATCGCGTTCTTCGGAATCCAGGCCTGCGTGTCGTAGAAGTTTTTGATGTGCTCGAAGGTCTTGGTGTCGTAGCCGGTGGAGCCCGAGCTCATGTAGCTCTCGATCACGCCGGTCGCCATGGCGGCGCTCAGTTCAGCCTGCTGGATCTGCACGGGCTGCGCGCCGATGAGCTCGGCGATCTTGGCCGTGGCCGGGCTGTAGGCGCGCCACTTGATGCCGCGCAGGTCGGCCACCGAGCCGATCTCCTTCTTGGTGTAGATGCCCTGCGGCGCCCAGGGCACCACGAACAGCACCTTGATGCCTTGGGCGGCCAGCAGCTTGTCCATCGCGGGCTTGGAGGCGTCGTAGAGCTTGCGGGCCTCGGGATAGGTCGTCGCCAGGAAGGGCACGCCGTCCAGTGCGTAGATCGGGTTCTCGTTGGCGTAGTTGGCCAGCAGGATCTCACCGGCCTGGGCCTGGCCGCTTTGCACGGCGCGCTTGATCTCGGGCGCCTTGAACAGCGACGCGTTGGCGTGCACCGTGATCTTCAGCTTGCCGCCGGTGGCCGCGTCCACGTCCTTCGCGAACTGCGTGATGTTCTCGGTGTGGTAGTTGGTCGCGGGGTAGGCGGTGGGCAGGTCCCACTTGGTTTGCGCGAAGGCGGCGGCGCCAAGGGTGAGGCCCGCCAGGGCAATGCCGAACTTGTGATTCATGGACGCGCTCCGGAATGTAGTCAAAGCTGAATGAAAGAAAAGCATACGTGCAAATTCCGGGCCATTCGCTGAGGCATTTCCCTGCCATGTGGTGTCGATGCGGCACCCGGCGCGGGCATGAAAAAACCGCCTCGGGGGCGGTTTCTTCGGTTCAGGTTGGCGTCACTGCTTGGCGGGTTTCGCCTCGGCCACCTTGCCGGCCTTGCTTGCCTTGGCCGGGGCCGCCGCGCCGTTGAAGCTCTGGCCGTTGACCGTCAGGCCCTCGGCCGACAGCTTGGCCGCGCTCTTTTCCTTCACGCCCTTCACGCGCTGCATGAGGTCGGGCCAGTCCTTGAACTCGCCTTCCTTGCGCGCGTCGAGGATGCGCTTGGACAGCGACGGGCCGACGCCCTTGAGGCCGTCGAGGTCGGCGGCGCTGCCCTTGTTGGCGTCGACGGCAGCGAACGAGACGGCCGCGAAGCACATGGCGAGCGTGGCGATGACTTTCTTGAACATGGTGAAAACTCCCTCTTCAATCGTTGGTATGGCTATGCCGACAGGAATATCGGCTTCGGCTCAACGAGAGGGCGCGCGCGGCAGTTGACGTGAAAACGGGGCCAGAGGCCCCGTGTGACGATTGTTCTGAACCGTGGTCAGAGTTCTTCCACGCGCCGCGGTGGATAGCTGTCCCAGGCCTGGCAGCCGGGGCAGTGCCAGAAGTACTGGTGCGCCTCGAAGCCGCAGGCCGCGCAGCGGTAGCGCATGAGCGGACGGGTCGCCTGGTCGAGCGCGCGTTGCACCTGCGGGTGGAACTGCTCGTGCTCGAAGCGCTCGCCGGCGAGCCAGCGCGACGCCGCGACCAGCGAGGGCTGGTGTGCGAGGTGGGCGATGTAGCTGTCGCGCGGCGTAGGGGCGGGTGCTTCTTCGGCGGGCGCGTCCGATGCCGTGCGGGCCGGCGTGCCGCCGAGCGCGATCAGCGCCTCGAGCACGTCGATCGACGGCGACTCGGCATAGCGCCGCTGCAGCAACGCCAGCGCCTCGCCTTCGCGCTGCGCGGCCACGGCGGCTTTCTGCAGCGATGCGGCATACAGCGGCAGCGCCAGCGGTGCCGTGTCGCTGAGCCCTTCGAGCGTGTCGAAGGCCGCGGCGGCTTCGCCGTTGCGCAGCTGCAGGGTGGCGGTGTCGATGGCCGGGCGCGGTGCCTGCGGCGCCAGGGCGCGGGCCTGCGTGAGCAGGTCGCCGGCGCCCTGCAGGTCACCGGCCGCGACGCGTTCGTTGGCCTGCTCGCACAGGTGGTGGGCGCGGCGCGTGCTGTAGCTGGCCTGGTCGGACTCGTCGAGCTTTTGTGCCACGTCGGCGGCCTGCGCCCATTCGCGCGAGCGTTCGTAGATGGCCAACAGCGCGAGGCGGGCCTCGTTCTCGTAGCGCGTACCTTCGAGCTTCTGCAGCGCCGCTTCGGCGCGGTCGAGCAGGCCGGCGCGCAGGAAGTCTTGCGCCAGCGCATGCTGGGCGCGCTCGCGGTCGGCACGGCTCAGGTCGCCGCGGCCCAGCAGGTGCTCGTGCACGCGCACCGCGCGCTGGTACTCGCCGCGGCGGCGGAACAGGTTGCCGAGCGCGAAGTGCAGCTCCTGCGTATCGGGGTCGTTCTGCACGGCCTCGATGAAGGCGTCGATGGCCTGGTCCTGCTGCTCGTTGAGCAGGAAGTTCAGGCCGCGAAAGTAGGCCTTGGGCGCCTGCCGGTTCTCGAGCTTGAGCTGGCGGATGTCGAAGCGCGATGCGAGCCAGCCCAGCACGAAGGCGACGGGCAGGCCGATCAGCAGCCAGCTGGGATCAAAGTCCATGTTGACGTACGGCGGGAAGGTCGGTGGCGGAGATGGACGGCGTTGCCGCGGAGGCGGTCGCAGTGGCCAGCGGTGCGGGCGAGGGGGCTTCGGTGGTCGCAGGCACTTGCGCCGCGGCGGAGCGGTGTTTCCACCAGCCGGGCAGCATGCCCAGCGCGCCGACCACGAGCCCGCCGGCAAAGGCCGCGAGCACGACGAGCACCAGCGGCGCGCGCCAGTGGGTTCCGAAGAAGAAGTAGACGGTCGCGTCGTGCTGGTTGTTCAGCGCGAAGGCGAAGAGCGTAAAAAAAATGGCTGCCTTGAGCAGCCACAGGAGGTACTTCATAGCTGTTCCCGTTGCCGGGAGCATTCTACGTTTGCATTCATTTGCATCAGGCCTTGCGGCCGGCGGCTTCCTTGCCTGCATCGAGCTCGGCGGTCTTCGCGTCGACGGCCTCGCGCAGTGCCTTGCCCGGCTTGAAGTGCGGCACGCGCTTCTCGGGAATCTGCACGCTCTCGCCCGAACGCGGGTTGCGGCCGATGCGCGGCGGACGGCGGTTGACCGAGAAGCTGCCGAAGCCACGGATCTCGATGCGATGGCCGCGCACCAGCGCGTCGCTCATGGCGTCCAGGATGGTCTTGACGGCGTATTCGGCATCGCGGTGCGTGAGCTGCGCGAAACGGGCTGCGAGTTCTTCGACGAGGTCTGAGCGGGTCATAGGCCAAACATAAACGAAAAACGTGGACGAAAAAAAAGACAGAGCGGCCCCGGGGGCCTGCCTCTGTCTTCGGACTCAGCTTACTTGTTGTCGCTGTTGTCGAGCTTGGCGCGCAGCAGGGCGCCCAGGCTGGTCGTGCCCGCGTTTTCGCGTGCCGACTGCTGGCTCAGGCTGGCCATGGCGCCTTGTTCGTCGACCATGTCCTTCTGCTTGATCGACAGCTGGATGTTGCGGGTCTTGCGATCCACATTCACCACGATGGCCGTGACCTCGTCGCCTTCCTTGAGCACGTTGCGGGCATCTTCGACGCGGTCGCGCGAGATTTCCGAAGCACGCAGGTAGCCGATGATGTCTTCGCCGAGGTCGATTTCAGCGCCACGGGCGTCCACGGTCTTGACCTTGCCGGTCACGATCTGGCCCTTGTCGTTCACGGTGGTGAACGTGGTGAACGGATCGCTGTCGAGCTGCTTGATGCCCAGCGAGATGCGTTCGCGGTCGACGTCGACAGCCAGCACGATCGCTTCGACTTCCTGGCCCTTCTTGTAGTTGCGAACGGCGGTTTCGCCGGTTTCGTTCCACGAGAGGTCCGAGAGGTGAACCAGGCCGTCGATGCCGGCAGCCAGACCCACGAACACGCCGAAGTCGGTGATCGACTTGATCGGGCCCTTGACGCGGTCGCCGCGCTTCGTGTTCTGAGCGAACTCTTGCCACGGGTTGGCCTTGCACTGCTTCATGCCCAGGCTGATGCGGCGCTTGTCTTCGTCGATTTCCAGGACCATGACTTCGACTTCGTCGCCCAGCGAGACGATCTTGTTCGGAGCGATGTTCTTGTTGGTCCAGTCCATTTCGGAGACGTGCACCAGGCCTTCGATGCCGGGTTCGAGTTCGACGAACGCGCCGTAGTCGGCAATGTTCGTGACCTTGCCGAACAGGCGGGTCGATTGCGGGTAGCGGCGCGAAACGCCCATCCACGGGTCGTCACCCATTTGCTTGAGACCCAGCGAGACACGGTTCTTTTCGGTGTCGAACTTGAGGATCTTGGCGGTGATTTCCTGGCCGGCCTGAACGACTTCGCTCGGGTGGCGAACACGGCGCCATGCCATGTCGGTGATGTGCAGCAGGCCGTCGATGCCGCCGAGGTCCACGAACGCACCGTATTCGGTGATGTTCTTGACCACGCCGCGCACGACTGCGCCTTCCTTCAGGGTTTCCATCAGCTTGGCGCGTTCTTCGCCCATGCTGGCTTCGACCACGGCACGGCGCGACAGCACGACGTTGTTGCGCTTGCGATCGAGCTTGATGACCTTGAATTCGAGGGTCTTGTTTTCGTACGGGGTCAGGTCCTTGATCGGACGCGTGTCGATCAGCGAGCCCGGCAGGAATGCGCGGATGCCGTTGACCAGGACGGTGAGACCGCCCTTGACCTTGCCGCTGGTGGTGCCGGTGACGAAGTCGCCCGATTCCAGGGCCTTCTCGAGGGCGAGCCACGAAGCCAGACGCTTGGCGGTGTCGCGCGAGAGGATGGTGTCGCCGTAGCCGTTTTCAACGCTGCCGATGGCAACGGAAACGAAATCGCCGGCCTGGACTTCGAGTTCGCCCTTGTCGTTCTTGAACTCTTCGATCGGCACATACGCTTCGGACTTCAGACCGGCGTTGACGACGACGTGGTTGTGTTCGACACGCACGACTTCGGCGGTGATGACCTCGCCGCTGCGCATTTCGGAACGCTTCAGGGACTCTTCGAATAGGTCGGCAAAAGATTCAGACATTTATGGTTCCTTCCGTCAGGCAGGGTTGGCAGGCGCTCTTGCGAAATTGCGTGCGGCTGCTGGAGGTCTGTAGACGGCGGTTAGGTTGTGGGCGTGAGCCCGGTTGGTTGAACAACCAGCAGGCCGGTGCGCTGTCGCGCGGAAGGAGCCTGCTGGAGCGGTAGGCGCCACCCGGAACACCCGGGAGACGCAAGCCTTTCAAGCGGACTTGAAAGGCTGCACTTCAATCCGCTCAAGCGGACTTGAACGGTTGAATTTCTTGCCACCAGTTCAACACCGTGTCGATCGAGCGTTCGATGGACAGCTGGGAGTTGTCGAGGTGGCGAGCGTCCTGCGCCGGCTTCAGAGGTGCAACGCTGCGGGAAGAGTCCCGGGCGTCACGTGCTTCCAAGTCGGAGCGAAGACTGTCGAGTGTAGTCGAAATACCCTTTGAAATCAACTGCTTATGCCGCCGTTCGGCGCGCTGGGCGGCACCCGCCGTGAGGAACACCTTGAGCGCTGCGTCGGGGAAGATCACGGTGCCCATGTCGCGCCCGTCGGCCACCAGGCCGGGCAGGCGGCGAAAGCGGTGCTGCAGGTCCTGCAGCGCCTCGCGCACGGCCGGCAGCGCGGAGACGCGCGAGGCGTCCATGCCGGCGGCTTCGGTGCGGATGTCGTCGCTCACGTCTTCGCCGGCCAGCAGCACCTTGCCCTCGGTGAACTGCAGGGGCAGGGCGGCGGCGAGGGCGGCGATCTGCGCTTCGTTCGCGGCGTTGGCCTCCAGGCCGGCGCGGCGGGCGGCAAGCCCGGTCACGCGGTAGAGCGAGCCCGAATCGAGGTAGTGGTAGCCCAGCAGGCGCCCCACCTCGGCGGCCAACGTGCCCTTGCCCGAGGCGGTCGGGCCGTCGATGCAGATCACGGGCACATCGGCGGCCTCGGCCACAGAGAACAGGGTTTCGAAGTAGTCGGGGAAGGTCTTGGCGACGCAGTGCGGCTCGAGGATGCGCACCGGCACGCCGGCCGGGTTGAAGGCCGCGAGCGAGAAGCACATGGCGACCCGGTGGTCGTCGTAGGTGCGGATGCTGGCGGGCCGCCAGCCGGCGGCGGGCAGGGGGTGGACGCGGATGAAGTCGGGGCCGGCCTCAACCGTCGCGCCGAGCTTTTGCAGCTCGTTCGCCATGGCGTCGATGCGGTCGGTTTCCTTCACGCGCCAGCTTGCGATGTTGCGCAGCGTGGTGGGGCCGTCGGCGTACAGCGCCATGACGGCCAGCGTCATGGCGGCGTCGGGGATGTGGTTCGCGTCGAGGTCGATGGCCTTCAGGGGCCAGGCGCCGCGGCGGATTTCGAGCCAGTTCGGGCCGCTGTCGACCCGTGCGCCCATCTGTTGGGCGGCGTCGATGAAGCGGATGTCGCCCTGGATCGAGGCTGCACCGACGCCTTCGATGCGGATGCCGTTTTGCCCCGAAACGCCCGTCGCAATAGCACCGAGTGCTATGAAATAGCTAGCAGAAGAGGCGTCCGCCTCGACGTGGATCTCGCCCGGCGAGCTGTAGCGGCTGCCGGCGGGGATGGTGAAGCGCTCCCAGCCGTCGCGCTGCACCGTGATGCCGAAGCGCGCCAGCAGGTTCAGCGTGATCTCGATGTAGGGCTTGGAGATCAGCTCGCCGACCACCTCGATCACGATGTCGTCGGCCGCCGCCAGTGGCAGCGCCAGCAGCAGGGCGGTCAGGAACTGGCTGGACACGTCGCCGCGCACGCGGATCGGTGCGCCGAGCGCCAGTTCGTCATGGGACACCGGGTGGATGCGCAGCGGCGGGTAGCCGGGGTTGCCGAGGTAGTCGATGCGGCAGCCGAGTTGCGTGAGGGCGTCGACCAGGTCGCCGATCGGGCGCTCGTGCATGCGCGGCACGCCGCTGAGTTCGAATTCGCCGCCGAGCAGCGACAGCGCCGCCGTCAGCGGACGCATGGCCGTGCCGGCGTTGCCCAGGAACAGCGGCAGCAGCGTCGCACCCAGCGAAGGCGGCAGCTGGCCGCCCAGGCCCGTGATGCGTAGCGAGGCGCCAGCCGGCTCGATGCCGCAGCCCAGCGCGCGCAGGGCGTCGAGCATCACGCGCGTGTCGTCGGAATCGAGCAGGTCGTGGATCGTGGTGGTGCCGCTGGCGAGCGCAGCCAGCAGCAGCACGCGGTTGGAGATGCTCTTGGAGCCCGGCAGCCGGACCGTGCCGGCGGCGCCCGCGAGGGGGGGGAGGTCGAGGAAGGCGGTCGAGAACATGTCAGCTGTCCTGCTGGGCCAGAGCGTCGGTGCTCGAATTCGGCCGCCAGGCGGCGCGCGCCTTGCTGGCAGCGGCGATGGATTGCTCCAGCCCCTGCAGGTCGCCGGCGGTCATCAGCGCCTCGAGGTCTTCCAGCGCCTTGCGGAAGGCCTGCGACTGCTGCAGCACCTGCTCGCGGTTGGCGAGCAGCACGTCGCGCCACATGACAGGGTCGCTGGCGGCGATGCGCGAGAAGTCGCGAAAGCCCGGCCCCGCCAGGCTCAGGAAGCGGTCGCCCTGCGGCTGGCCGGTGAGTGCGTTGGTGTAAGCAAAGGCCAGCAGGTGCGGCAGGTGGCTCACGGCGGCGAAGGCGGCGTCGTGCTCTTCGTGCGTCATGGTGACGACGTTGGCGCCGATGCCGCTCCACACCTGCGAGGCGCGCTGCACGTTGGAGCGCAGCGTGGTCTTGACGGGGGTCAGCACGACCTGGCGGCCGGTGAAGAGCGAGGCTTCGGCATGCTCGATGCCGGAGACTTCCTTGCCGGCGATCGGATGGGCCGGCACGAAGTTCGCGAACTGCTTTTGCAGGCCGTTGCGCGCGGCCTCGATCACGTCGCCCTTGGTCGAGCCGACGTCCATCACCAGCGTGTCGGCCGAGATGCCGTGGCGGATCGCCTTGAAGGTGGCTTCCGAGGCGGCCACCGGCACGGCCAGCAGCACGATGTCGGCACCCGACACCGCCAGCAGCGCCGAGGGCGCCGCCACGTCGATCACGCCGAGCTGGCGCGCCCGCTCGGTGGTGGAGGGCGACTTGCTGTAGCCCACCACGCGTTTCACCAGCTTCGCGCGCTTGAGCGCGAGCGCAAAGGAGCCGCCCATGAGGCCGCAGCCGATCAATCCCAGTTGCTCGAACATCGCGTCGGTCCGTTCGGCTCAGGCTTTGATCGGGTAGGCGCCGAGCACCTTGTAGAAGGCGCAGAGGCCGCGCAGTTCGGCCAGCGCCGCGGCCACGTTGGGCTGCGAAGGGTGGCCGTCGAGGTCGATGTAGAAGTAGTACTCCCACTGGCCGGTGCGTGCGGGGCGCGACTCGAAGCGCGTCATCGAGACGTTGTTGGCCTTGAGAGGCACCAGCAGGTCGTGCACCGCGCCGGGGCGGTTGGGCACCGAGACGATCAGGCTCGTGCAGTCCTTGCCCGAGGCCGGCGGCATGGCCAGCGTCTGCGGCAGGCAGATCACCGAGAAGCGGGTGCGGTTGTACGAATCGTCCTGGATGGCGTGCGCCACGATGTGCAGGCCGAAGCGGGTGGCGGCGCGTTCGCCGGCCAATGCGGCCCAGGCCGGGTTGGTGGCCGCGAGGCGCGCGCCCTCGGCGTTGCTCGACACGGCGCGCCGCTCGGCGTTGGGCAGGTGCTTGGACAGCCAGGTCTGGCACTGCGCCAGTGCCTGCGGGTGGGCCAGCACGGCCTCGACGCCTTCGAGCGAATTGCTGCTGCGCATCAGGTGGTGGCGCACCAGCAGGCTGACTTCGCCGACGACATGGGTGGGCGAGTGCAGGAACAGGTCGAGCGAGCGCGTGACCACGCCTTCGGTGGAGTTCTCGACGCCGACCACGCCGTACTGGGCGCTGCCCGCGGCGGTGGCGTGGAACACCTCGTCGAAGCTGGCGCAGTAGATCAGGTCGGCGGCGCCGCCGAAGTACTCGATGGCGGCCTGTTCGCAGAAGGTGCCCTCGGGGCCGAGCACGGCCACGCGCTGGGGCGACTCGAGGGCCAGGCAGGCCGACATGATCTCGCGCCAGATGGCTGCGACATGGAGGTCCTTGAGCGGACCGCCATTGCTTTTCTGCATCTTGTCGATGACCGCGGCGACGCGGTCGGGGCGGAAGAAGGGCGTGCCTTCGCGCTTCTTGACCTCGCCGACCAGCTCGGCCACATGGGCGCGCTCATTGAGCAGGCTCAGCAGCCGTTGGTCGAGGGAGTCGATCTGCACGCGCAGACCGGCCAGGCTTTCGGAATTGTCGGGGGTGGTGGGTGGTGTGGGGGCAGAGGCGGTCATCGGTGCGAGCAACAGGGCATGCGCCTACGCATGCGATCGCTCGAATTCTCTCATGTAGGCCACCAAGGCCTGCACCCCTGCCAACGGCATGGCGTTGTAGATGCTCGCGCGCATGCCACCGACCGACTTGTGGCCCTTGAGTTGCAGCAGCCCGGCTTCGCGCGCGCCGGCCAGGAAGGCCTCGTTGCGCCCTTCGTCGGCCAGGAAGAACGGCACGTTCATGCGCGAACGGCAGTTGGCGTCGATGCGGTTGGCGTAGAAGTCGGAGCCGTCGATGAAGTCGTACAGCAGCTTCGCCTTCTCGACATTGCGCTGCTCCATGGCGGCGATGCCGGTGAGCGCGCCCTCGGTCTGCTGCAGCAGCCACTGGAACGTGAGCCCCGCCATGTAGATGCCCCAGGTCGGCGGGGTGTTGTACATGGAGTGGTTGTCGGCCACGGTCTTGTAGTTAAACGCGCTCGGGCAGATCTCGAGCGCGTGGCCCAGCAGGTCGTCGCGCACGACCACGATGGTCAGGCCGGCGGGGCCGAGGTTCTTCTGGGCGCCGCCGAAGGCCAGGCCGACGCGGGTCCAGTCGACGCTGCGCGAAGCCACGTGGGAAGAAAAATCGATGACCAGCGGCGCCTTGCTGCCGAGCGCGGCCAGGTCGGGTAGTTGCTGGAACTCGATGCCGTTGATGGTCTCGTTGCTGCACACGTGCACGTACGAGGCATCGGCGGACAGCTGCCAGCTGGCGGGATCGGGCAGCTGTGTGTGCTGGTTGTCGGCGTTGCTGGCCGCCACGCGGGCGGTGCAATAGCGCTGCGCTTCCTTGTGCGACTTGGCGCTCCAGCTGCCGGTGACGACGAAGTCGGCAACGCCGCCGCGCGACAGGTTCAGCGGCACGATGGCGTTTTCGCCAAGGCCGCCACCCTGCATGAACAGGATGTGAAAGTGCGAGGGGATGGCCAGCAGCGTGCGGATGTCGGCTTCGGCCTGGGTGCAGATGGCCCCGAATTCCTTGCCGCGATGGCTCATCTCCATCACGCTCATGCCGCTGCCCTGCCAATCGAGCATCTCGGAAGCGGCGCGTTGCAGCACCGCCTCCGGCATGGCAGCCGGACCGGCCGAAAAGTTGTAGGGGCGCTTGCCGGCCGGCGTCTGCTGCTGGGTCACGTTGCTTTACTTCTTGGCGGGAGCCTTGGCGGCGGGCGCCTTGGCGGGAGCTGCTGCACCGTCGGTCGGAGCACCGAGGGCCTTGGCGACGTTGGTGTCGAGTGCGCGCATCTTGGGTTCGATGGTGGCGCGGGTTTCGGTCACCAGCTTTTCCGTCAGGGCGGTCTGCATCTTCGGGTTCAGTTCCTGGTACTTCTTGCTCAGGGGCGAGTTGATCCAGGCCAGCAGCTGCTTGAGTTCGTCTTCGCTGAAGTTCTGCTCGAGGATGGGCGTGAGGGCGCCAGGGGCGATCTGCACGGCCTTGTCGCGCACCAGCGGGTAGGCGTCGTCGAAGTACTTCTTCAGCTCGGCGTCGGCGGCCTTGGCGGCGGATTCGCGCTTGGCTTCGGGCACCTGGGTCTGCAGGTACTGCGAACCGGCTTGCGCGATGGGGGCGCTCGACTGCTCGATCAGGCCGCGTGCCAGCGACTCGATGCCGGGGCGCTGGATCTCGATGAACTGCTTGATCAGCGTGGCCTTGTCCTGGGCCATGGCGGCCATGGACGAGCCGGCGAGGGCAGCGGTCAGGAGTGCGAGCTTGAGTTGTTTTTTCACTGAGGATTCTCCGTTGAAGATGTGGAAGTGTCGTCTGCGTCCGGCTCACCTTCGCCGTTCGCGTCGTTTTCGACGATGCGTTGAAGCCCGCTGAGTTTGGCGCCTTCGTCGAGCCCGATCAGCGTGACGCCTTGCGTCGCCCGACCCAGTTCGCGAATCTCGGCCACACGGGTGCGCACGAGCACACCCTTGTCGGTGATGAGCATGATCTCATCGTCCGCATGAACGAGCGTGGCGGCAACGACCTTGCCGTTGCGCTCACTCTGTTGAATCGCGATCATGCCTTTGGTTCCGCGACCATGACGCGTGTATTCGGTAATGCTTGTGCGTTTTCCGTAACCATTTTCGGTGGCGGTGAGCACGCTCTGCTGCTCGTCCTCGGCCACCAACATGGCGATCACGCCCTGGCCGGGCTCCAGCGACATGCCGCGCACGCCGCGGGCGTTGCGGCCCAGCGGGCGGACGTCTTCCTCGTCGAAGCGCACGGCCTTGCCGTTGTCGCTGAAGAGCATCACGTCGTGCTTGCCGTCGGTCAGCGCCGCGCCGATGAGGTAGTCGCCTTCATCGAGGTTCACGGCAATGATGCCGCCCTTGCGCGGGTTGCTGAATTCGTCGAGCGCCGTCTTCTTGACCGTGCCCATCGAGGTCGCCATGAACACGTACTGGTCGGCCGGGAAGTTGCGCTTCTCGCCGGTGAGGGCGAGCGCGACGTTGATCTTCTCGCCTTCCTGCAGCGGGAACATGTTGACGATGGGGCGTCCGCGCGAACCGCGCGAACCCGCCGGCACTTCCCACACCTTGAGCCAGTACAGCCGGCCGCGGTTGGAGAAGCACAGGATGTAGTCGTGCGTGTTGGCGATGAAGAGCTGATCGATCCAGTCGTCGTCCTTGGTGGACGTGGCCTGCTTGCCACGCCCGCCGCGCTTTTGCGCGCGGTACTCGCCCAGTGGCTGGCTCTTGATGTAGCCGCTGTGCGAGAGCGTGACCACCATGTCGGTCGGCGTGATCAGGTCTTCGGTCGAGAGGTCGTAGGCACTGTGCTCGACCAGACTGCGGCGGGCGCCGATCTTCGACTGGCCGAACTCCTGCTTGATCTCGCCGAGTTCGTCGCCAATGATGATCGAGACGCGCTCGGGCTTGGCCAGGATGTCGAGCAGGTCGTCGATCTCGGCCATGACGTCCTTGTACTCGGCAACGATCTTGTCCTGCTCCAGGCCGGTCAGGCGCTGCAGGCGCATCTGCAGGATTTCCTGCGCTTGCGTTTCCGACAGGCGGTACAGGCCGTCGCCGCCCATGCCGTACTCGCGCTCGAGGCCTTCGGGGCGGTAGTCGTCGGCGTTGATCACGCCGCCGTCGGCGCGCGAACGCGTGAGCATTTCGCGCACCAGCTTGCTGTCCCAGCTGCGGGTCATGAGCTCGGCCTTGGCGACCGGCGGGGTGGGCGACTCGCGGATGATGCGGATGAACTCGTCGATGTTGGCCAGCGCCACCGCCAGGCCTTCGAGCACGTGGCCGCGTTCGCGGGCCTTGCGCAGCGTGAAGACGGTGCGGCGCGTGACCACTTCGCGGCGGTGCTGCAGGAAGACCTCGATCAGGTCCTTCAGGTTGCACAGCTTGGGCTGGCCGTCGACCAGCGCCACCATGTTGATGCCGAAGGTGTCCTGCAGCTGGGTCTGCTTGTAGAGGTTGTTGAGCACCACCTCGGGCACTTCGCCGCGCTTGAGCTCGATCACCAGGCGCATGCCCGACTTGTCGGATTCGTCCTGGATGTGGCTGATGCCTTCGATCTTCTTCTCGTGCACCAGCTCGGCCATGCGCTCCTGCAGCGTCTTCTTGTTGACCTGGTAGGGGAGCTCGTCGACGATGATCGCCTGGCGCTGGCCACGGTCGATGTCCTCGAAGTGGCACTTGGCGCGCATCACGACCTTGCCGCGGCCGGTGCGGTAGCCGTCCTTCACGCCGTTGATGCCGTAGATGATGCCGGCGGTGGGGAAGTCGGGCGCCGGCACGATTTCCATCAGCTCGTCGATGCTCGCCTGCGGATTGCGCAGCAGATACAGGCAGGCATCCACCACTTCATTCAGGTTGTGCGGCGGGATATTGGTGGCCATGCCGACCGCAATACCGCCGGAGCCATTGACCAGCAAATTCGGCAGCTGGCTGGGCAAAACTTTCGGTTCTTTTTCGGAGCCGTCGTAATTGTCCTGAAAGTCGACAGTTTCCTTGTCGATATCGGCCAGCATTTCGTGCGCAATTTTGGCCAGCCGGATTTCCGTATAACGCATTGCGGCGGCGTTGTCGCCGTCGACCGACCCGAAGTTGCCCTGGCCGTCGACCAGCATGTGGCGCATCGAGAAGTCCTGGGCCAGCCGGACGATGGTGTCGTAGACCGACTGGTCGCCGTGCGGGTGGTACTTACCGATCACGTCACCGACGATACGGGCCGACTTCTTGTAGGGCCGGTTCCAGTCGTTGTTGAGCTCGTGCATCGCGTACAGCACGCGCCGGTGCACCGGCTTGAGGCCGTCGCGGGCGTCGGGAAGCGCCCGGCCGACGATCACGCTCATGGCGTAATCGAGGTAGCTGCTGCGCATTTCCTCTTCGAGACTGATGGGCAGGGTTTCTTTGGCGAAGGAGGTCATGAGCAAGAGGCTGGCGGCAGGAAGGCGAAATTTTACGCTGTGAGGGGTGTCGCACCGCCGCAACACAAGGGCTCTATTCCGCCTCCGTCCTACGCTTCAGGGGCGTCCAGCGGCCTGTTTGCCAAAGACCCTATGGCACAATCGTCTCAACGTTTTGGGTGGTGGTCACTTAAAGCGTCCTTGATTCGCAGCGCGGCTGCGGCTTTTTCCCCAAGAGGAGAACCATGAAGAAACTGAATAAAGTGGCGATGATGTTTGCAGTCGCTGCGCTCGCCACTGCCGCCGGCGCGCAGACCCGTGTCACCGCTGCGAACGGCGGTCCTACGATCGACAACTGGCAAAACGGCACCGGCGAACTGGTCTGGAAGAACGGCACGAACGAACTGTGCTGGCGCGATGCCAACTGGACGCCCGCAACGGCTGCCGCCGGTTGCGACGGCGCTCTGGTTCCGGCTGCTCCGGCTGCTGTGGCTCCCACGCCTGGCGCTCCGGTCGCTCCGCCTGCCGCACAAGTCGCTGCTTCGAAGGTCACCTTCGCTGCTGACGCCTTCTTCGACTTCGACAAGTCGGTGCTGAAGCCCGAAGGTCGCGCCAAGCTTACCGACCTGGTCGAGAAGATCCGTGGCGTGAACCTCGAAGTCATCATCGCTGTGGGTCACACCGACTCCATCGGTACCGACGCCTACAACCAGCGTCTGTCGGTGCGTCGCGCCGAAGCCGTCAAGGCCTTCCTGGTCTCGAAGGGCATCGAACGCAACCGCGTCTACACCGAAGGCAAGGGCGAGAAGCAGCCTGTGGCTGACAACCGCACCAAGGAAGGCCGCGCCAAGAACCGTCGCGTGGAAATCGAAGTGGTTGGCACCCGCGCCAACTGATCGATCGATTCCGTCGACGAATGAAAACCCCGCCTCGGCGGGGTTTTTTTATGCCTGCCGTATTTGCGGCCGTGCCCGATGCAGGCCCATTGCTTTCGAGCCGGGCTTTGCTCGCTTCATAATTGCCCCATGACAGAAAACGTGAATGCAGACCCGGCCGAACTGGCCAAGTTTTCGGAACTCGCACACCGGTGGTGGGATTTGGAGAGCGAATTCCGCCCGCTGCACGAAATCAATCCATTGCGGCTGGAATGGATTGACGGTATTGCGCCTATTTCGGGCCAGCGCGTGGTCGATATCGGCTGCGGCGGCGGCATCCTGGCCGATTCGATGGCGCGCAAGGGCGCCGACGTGCTGGGCGTCGACCTCGCGACCAAGGCGCTCAAGGTCGCTCAACTGCACGCCCTCGAAGCCGGGACGCGCGGCGTCAAGTACCGCGAAGTCAGTGCCGAGGCGCTGGCAGCCGAGCAGCCCGGCAGCTTCGATGTGGTCACCTGCATGGAAATGCTGGAGCACGTGCCCGATCCGGCATCGGTGATCCAGGCCTGCGCCACGCTGGTGAAGCCGGGCGGCTGGGTGTTCTTCTCGACCATCAACCGCAACCTGAAATCCTTCATGCTGGCGATCGTGGGCGCCGAGTACGTCCTGGGCATGCTGCCGCGCGGCACGCACGAGTACCCCAAGCTGATCCGTCCCAGCGAACTGGCCGGCTACTGCCGCGCTGCCCGCCTGGACCTGCGCCACACCCGGGGCATGGAATACAACCCGCTGACCCGCCGCTATTGGCTCAGCGCCGACACCAGCGTCAACTACCTCTTCGCGACCCAGAAGCCGGCGCTGCCGGAGGCGCAGGGATGATGAAGATCGGGAGCACGACCACACAGGCCATCCTGTTCGACCTCGACGGCACGCTGATCGACAGCGCGCCCGACCTGGGCGCGGCGGCCGACAAGATGCGCACCGACCGCGGCCTAGCGCCTTACCCGCTGGAGCGCTACCGCCCGATGGCCGGCGCCGGCGCGCGCGGCATGCTCGGCATCGCCTTCGGCATCACGCCCGAGGCGCCGGAGTTCGACGCTCTGCGCGAGGAGTTCTACGTCGGCTACGAGCGCCGCATGCTGCTCAACACCCTGGTGTTCGACGGCGTGGCGCCGCTGATCGAGGCGATCCGCGAGCGCGGCCTGCGCTGGGGCGTGGTCACCAACAAGTCGGCCCGCTTCACCGAACCGCTGACGGCTGCGATGCCGCTCTTCGCGAGCGCGGGCGCGATCGTGAGCGGCGACACCACACCATTCGCCAAGCCGCACCCCGAGCCGCTGCACGAGGCGGCGCGCCGTCTCGGCGTGGCGCCCGAGGCCTGCATCTACGTGGGAGACGACGAGCGCGACATCATCGCGGGCCGCGCCGCGGGCATGGGAACCGTGGCCGCGACCTACGGCTACATGGGTTCGCAGGCCGATGCGGCGCTCTGGGAGGCCGATGCTTCAATCTCTTCACCCCTTGAGCTCTTGAAGTTACTCAATAGTGCCTAAAATGGGTCACTTGGGGCTGCACTGGTTTCGACGTGGGTTCGGAGTCGCAGCGGGGCATGTCGAGCTGAATGCGCTCGTAAAACAGATTCAAACAAACTAACTGCAAACGACGAACGTTTCGCACTCGCTGCTTAATTGCCAGTGAGCTTTGCAACAGCAGGCCGATGGGCTGGGCAAGGGGGTGACAGAGCAATCTGAATCCTCCCGGCTGCAAAGATAATTACATGGGCTGGCTCCGATCCGGGTACCTTGGGTCGGGGCGAGAAAATAGGGTGCTGGCGTCCGGTTTAGCGTGTGACTGCGCGGCTCCGGAAGCGAGACTTAAATCAGATCACTACACATGTAGAACTGCGCGATGAAGGCTTGCGGACGGGGGTTCAAATCCCCCCAGCTCCACCATCACACTGTCCAAAGGCGTCCATCGGCATCCGATGGACGCCTTTTTTCTTTGAAAATCAACAACTTACTGTCCAAATGAGTGTGATGCAGTCCGACTGCATCCAGAGGGAAGTGGGGGTGCGGGTGGGGGTATGGTGAGGAAAAAACCGTAAAATTTCCTCTCTATACCCCCTAAACCGCCTCAATCCCCGCTGGGAGCACGTTTGGCCCTCTGGTCCCCAGGTCGTACCCCCGCTTGTTTCGGAGTTCTGTGCCCCATGTTGACCGATGTCCGATGCCGCAACGCCACGTGTCCGCCTGATCGTAAACAGGCGCGCTTTGCCGATGCGGGCGGGCTGTATCTCCAAGTTAGCCCGCAGGGCTCAAAGCGCTGGTTTCTGAAGTACCGGGTCGATGGGAAGGAAAAGCAGCTGGCGCTCGGCAGTTATCCGACTGTCACACTGACGGCTGCCCGTCAAGCCCGAGATGCGGCCAAGATGCAGAGAGCTGCTGGCGTGGATCCCATCCAGGCTCGCAAACTCGAGAAGCTCAAGGGGTGGTGTGAAGGAGGGGACACGTTCAAGGCCGTCGCTCTGGAATGGCACTACAAGCAGGTTGGCAATTGGAGTCCGGGCCACGCCGAGCGGATGAAGCGACAGCTTGAGCGAGACCTTTTTCCCTGGCTGGGGGACCGGCGCATGGATGAGATCGAGTCCATGGAACTGCTGGCCGTATTGCAGAAGATCGAGGAGCGGGGTGCCAACGAGACGGCCGACCGCGCGCTGATGTTGGCGCGGCAGGTATACGCGTACTGGTTGCCCACGGCTGACAAACGGCAGCGCAATATCACCGAAGGACTCCAAAAGCGTCTCACGCCGTACCGCGGCACGCACTTTCCGGCCATTGTGGAGCCGCAGCGATTCGGTGAACTACTACGCGGCATGCACGCCTACAAGGGCGGGCCGGTGGTGCGCACGGCCCTATTGTTGGCACCGATTCTGTATCAGCGCCCCATTAACCTGCGCACGATGGAATGGGCTGAACTGGACATGGACATGGCAATATGGACTATCCCCAGCGCCAAGATGAAGCGCGGGGTGAAGGAGAAAGAGCAAGGCGAGCCCCACATCGTGCCCATGCCCATACAGGCTGTTGATCTGTTGCGTCAACTCCAGCCATTGACCGGGCGCGGCCGCTACGTTTTTCCGGGCCAGCGCGACCATGACCGACCCATGTCCGACAACTCGGTACGCACGGCTCTCTATGCCCTGGGCGTCGGTAAGGAGCAGAGTTGGCACGGCTTCAGAGCCAGCGCCCGAACCATGATGGTTGATCAGCTCGACCTGGATCCTCTGGCGATTGAAGCGAACCTCGCGCACGCCGTAAAGGATTCCAATGGTCGTAGCTACAACCGCACGCAATACTTGGCGAAGCGGTTCCAGCAAATTCAACACTGGGCAGACTACCTGGACGGCTTGCGCGACGGAGCTGTCGTGGTGCCCTTCAAATCGCGTGCTGCCTGAATACTGGCATGAGCGAGTTCTCAAGAGCCCTGCAATGCAGGGGCCTGCGGCCGGGTGTGCAGGAGGCCCTTTGTCGTGACCGCTGACTCGGCCCCTCCGCTGACTCGCACTGCCTCAAGCCCTGTGAAACTCCGGCAGCACGCAGCTGCCGATTTCCTCGAGCGCCTCGGCCACAGGTCTTTGGCAGCGCCGCAGGTGCAGCCCGATATGCTGAATGCCGGCTTCGCGCATGGCCTCGAGTTCGGCGATCAAGCCTTGGCGTCCCGTCATCACACCGAAGTGATGCCGCGTGATGGGCGCATCGACCTGAGCCAACAGGTCGATGTGAATGAAGCTCGCATAGGGCTTGCCGGGACCCGCGGCCGCATGCCATGCCTGCGTGCGCGGCAGATGCTCTTGCGGCGTACGCGGATAGGCCAGCAAGCCGTCCATGTGTGCACCGGCCCATTCCAGTGACTGTTGTCCCAGGCCCGCGACCAAAAGGGACAGTGGCCGGGCCGGGCGGGGAAGTACCTGCAGCCCTTCGTCCCAACTGTCGGATGTCCAGCGACGCAGCATCTCGACCTGGCTGCGAAATGCATCGCCGCGTGTGTCGAACGCCCGGTCGAAAACCGGGTACTCCACAGGGCGGTCGCCACTGGCCACGCCCAGCAGCAGGCGACCGTTGCTCAACTGGTCCGCGGTGGCCGCGGCCTTCATCGTGAGCACTGGCTCGCGCAGCGGCAGCACGACGGCGGCTGTGCCGAGCAGGATGTCGCGCGTCATGCCGGCCAGAAAACCGAGGTAGGTGAACACCTCGAACACCTGCGCCGCATCGCCGAACTTCGGGTCGTACAGCGGCACGTCGCGCACCCAGAGCGCGCGAAAGCCCAGCCGGTCGGCCAGTTGGGCGAGCATCGCGTGCTGCGCGATGTCGGGCTCCCCACGCAGCCGGCCCGCGCCTTGCCGTGCGATCTCGCCCGAAGCGCACCAGTCGTTGTCCAGCGGCAGTTCGAGCCCGATGCTGAAGCCGCCGGCCAGCAGGCGCCCCAGCGCGGTGGTCACGCGGCCTCCGCGTAGGTCGGGTAGTCGGTGTAGCCCTTGCCGTCGCCGCCATAGAAGGTCGCGTGCGCGTCGTAGTTGACCGGTGTGAGCGCGTGGCCCTGCGCAATGCGCGTCACGAAGTCGGGGTTGGTAATGAAGGGCTGGCCGAACGCGACCAGGTCGGCCAGGCCCTGCCGCAGAATTTCCTGCGCGCTTTCCTTGGTGTACTTGCCGGCCACCATGATCGGGTTGCGGTACAGCGCGCGCGCCTCCTTGCGGTAGGCCAGCGGCATTGGCGTGTAGCGCGAGATGTTCTCCGAGAAATGAATGTAGGCCAGGTCCATCGGCGCCAGCGCCTGCAGTGCCTTCAGCGTGACGGCGGGAATCTCCGGGTCTTCGTCGGCGTAGCCCTCGGTCACGAAAGGCGACACGCGAATGCCCACGCGGTCCGCGCCCACCTCGGCGGCCACGGCCTGCGTCACCTCGCGCAGCAGGCGGATGCGCTTGTCCTGCGTGCCGCCATACGCGTCGTCGCGCTGGTTGCTGTGCAGCCGCATGAACTGGTCGATCAGGTAGCCGTGCGCCGCATGCAGTTCCACGCCGTCGAAGCCGGCCGCAATGGCGTTGCGCGCCGCGGTGACGAAGTCGCCGATGGTGTCCTCGATGTCAGCGAGCGTCATGGCGCGCGGCACGCCGGTCTCGATCATTCCGAAGCCGCCTTCGGGCAGCGGGCCGTAGACCTTGTCCGGGTGCTTCACCGCCGAGGCCGACACCGGCGTGTGCCCCGAGATCGACGCGTGCGAGCGTCGGCCCACGTGCCACAGCTGCACGAAGATGCGGCCGTTGCGGCGGTGCACCGCGTCGGTCACCTTCTTCCAGCCCGCCACTTGCGCGGGCGAGTAGATGCCGGGCGTCAGCGAATAGCCGCGGCCCACTTCGGAGATCGGCGTGCCCTCGCTCACGATCAGGCCGGCGCCCGCGCGCTGGGCGTAGTAGGTGGCCATCAGTTCGTTGGGCACGTCGCCCGGCTGGTCCGCGCGCGAGCGGGTCATGGGGGCCATGACGACCCGGTTGGCCAGTTGCAGGCGGCCGAATTGGTGGGGGGTGAACAGCATGCGTGTCTCCGTGAATGGTCGATGCTTCGACTCTAGGAAGACGCGGGCCTGTGAACTAGACTCACAAACGGAATAACAGTTGTGAAATAACTTCGCATGGCCCGCCAAGAGATCAACCGTTCCGGCGAGATGGAAGTCTTCGTGCAGGTGGTCGACTCGCAGAGCTTTTCCGCCGCGGCCCGGCGCCTGTCGCTCACGCCGTCGGCGGTGAGCAAGCTGGTCGCACGGCTCGAAGCGCGGCTGGGCGCGCGCCTGCTGGTGCGCTCCACGCGCGGGCTGCACCTCACGCCCGAGGGGGCGAGCTTTCATGCGCGCGCACGCGGCATCCTCGACGCCATGGCCGAGGCCGAGCGCGAGGTGTCGCAGGCCGCCACGCCGCGCGGGCGCGTGCGCATCAACACCAACGTGCCTTTCGGCCGGCGCTGCCTGTTGCCGCTGATGGCGGAATTTCTTGCGCGCTGTCCGGAGATCTTCATCGACCTCGTGCTGACCGATCAGGTCGTGAACGTGCGAGAGGAAAAGACCGACATCGCCATCCGCACCGGCCCGCTGAAGGACTCGGGCCTGGTCAGCCGCGAGCTGGGCCAGAGCCGCTTCGCGGTGGTCGCCTCGCCGGCGTACCTTCAGCGCCGCGAAGCGCCCGCGCATCCGGCCGACCTGGCCCGGCACAACTGCCTGGGCTTCGGCTTCATCCGCCACACGCAGGTCTGGCCCTTCGTCGATGCCGACGGTGCACGCCTGTCGGTGATGCCGCGCGGCAACATGCATGTGAGCGACGGCGAGACCATGCGCGAGCTGGCGCTCGAAGGCGTGGGCCTGGCGCGGCTCGCGCGCTTCCACGTGGGCCGCGACATCGCCGAAGGGCGGCTCGTGCCGCTGCTGGAGCCCTTCAACCCCGGCGACACCGACCCGGTGCACGCCGTCTTCATCGGCCCCGGCAAGGAACTGCCGGCCCGCGTGCGCGCCGTGCTCGACTTCCTGTACGAGCGCGTGGTGCTCGACGAATAGCGCCGCCGGCGCCTTTTGTTTCAGCTGCGCGCGTTCTTCAGCACCAGCGGCGTGCCGGCCAGGAACGCGTCGACACGAAAGCCGATGGCACGGTCCAGGTCCTTGGGAATCGGCTGCTCGTACACCCACTTGCGCACGCCGATGTAGAACACGCTCGAGTGCATGGCCCACACCAGCTCCAGCTCGTCTTCTTCCTCCTGCGGCGTCTTCGGGTCGGGAATGTCGAAGCTGTGCCGCATCTCCGCGGCAATGACCTTGAAGTGCCGCTCGCGCAGCCGGCTCAGGTACTTCTGGTTGATGCCGCCGCGCGTCAGCCCGGCGAACATGAAGATGCGCACCCACTCGCTGCGCAGGATGAAGCGCGCGTAGTCCCGCAGGTAGCGCTTCAGGCGGTCGGCCAGCGGCACGGCGCGGTCGGCCAGCCACTCTTCCCACTCGGGGTTCCAGCGCCGCACGAAGATTTCTTCGTACACGCGATCGACCAGCGCCTCCTTGGTCGGGAAGTAGCGGTACAGCAGCGGCTGCGTGATGCCCAGCTCCTTGGCGAGGTCGCGCGTGCTGGCCTCGAAGCCGTGGCTTGCATAGAAGGCAATCGCGTTCTGCACGATCTGGTGTTCCCGGTCTTCCGGCGCGAGACGCCGCCGCGCGACCGGTGCGGCCGCCTCGTCGGCAGCGGGTGCGGTGCTCGTCATGCGCATGGGCTTCCTGCTTTCATTTGATATTTTAATTATCGACTGAACATTAAAAGAGCGGAGGGAAGGGGCTCGCCGGGCCAGCGATACAGCTCCCGTTGCCGTGCATGTTAGGGGATCGCCAGGCGGCGGCACTGTTTCGCGACTCTTCCTATGGGAACGGGGCAATAAAAGGCTTGTGGCAGCCCATTGAAAGCAGCGGAAACATTGCGCCGATTTCTGTTTCGCTCAACGCAACCTAGGGAAAACGAGAGGACGAAGCTGGATTCTTGCGATCTACTATTTATCAATCGATCATTTAAAAGGATTCGGAAATGCCCATCTCGCGGCTCGGTCACTACTCGGTGCGGACATCGCAGCTCGCCGCGTCCGTGCAGTTCTATACGCGGGTCCTCGGCCTGCGCGAAGGCTTTCGCCCGGCCTTCGATTTCCCGGGTGCGTGGCTCTACAACGGCGACGACGAAGCCGACTTCGGCGTGGTCCATCTCATCGGCGTGGACGAGCGCAACCCCTCGGGCCTGCGCGACTACCTCGGCGACAGGGCCACGGCCAGCGGCACCGGCTCGCTCGATCACCTCGCATTCATCGCCACCGGCGTGGCCGAGTTCCGCCGGGGCCTGTCGCGCGAAGGCATTGCCTTTCGCGAGCGCACCGTGCCCGGCCTGCGCCTGCACCAGGTGTTCTTCGAAGACCCCTCGGGGGTCACGATCGAAATGAATTTCCCCGCGCACGAGGTCGCCTAGAACCCCGGCGCCCGCACTGCGCACTGCTGCATTCCCGCTTCTGCCTTTCAACAAAACCGGAGACAAACCATGAACCCCACCTTCCGCCACACCCTTCGCCGCAACCTTCGCCACGTCCTGCCCCTGATGGCTTTCGCCGCCGTGGCCTCCGCCGTCTCGGTGTCGAACGCCGCCGAGACCTTCCTGCCCGCCTGCTACAAGCCGGCCGCCGGCGTCAGCACCACGGTGAGCTACCCCGCGCGCAAGGGCCCGTACCGCGTGGCGCTGGTCAACGGCCACACCGGCATTCCATGGCGCATGCAGATGATCCAGCAGACCCGCGCCTGGGCCGCGCGGCCCGACGTGGCCAAGGACATCAAGGAACTGAAGGTGGTCAGCACCGGTGCCGACGTGGCCAGCCAGATCGCCGCCATCGACAACTTCATCCAGGCCGGCTACGACGCCATCGCCTTCATCGCGGTCAACCCCAAGGCCTTCGACGCGGTGATCCGCCGCGCAAAGAAGGCGGGCACCGTGCTCGTGTCTTTCGACAACCCGGTCGACAGCCCCGACGTGCTGCGCATCACGCCCGAGTGGGTCGAGTTCGAGGGCGACATCAAGACCCAGGCCGTGGTCGACCTGATGCCCGTGAAGAAGGGCAAGCTGCTCGAAGTGCGCGGCCTGCCCGGCAACTCCACCGACCGCGACCGCCATGCGGGCGTGCGCAAGGTGCTCGACAAGTACAAAGACATCTCGGTGGTCGAGGTCACCGGCAACTGGGACACCGGCACCGTGCAGAAGGTGGTGGCCGATGCCATCGCGGTCAACGGCAAGTTCGATGCGGTGGTCTGCCAGCACGGCTGCCGTGGCGTCACCAGCGCCATGAAGGCGGCCAACCATGCGCCGGTGCCGGTGGGCGGCGACGCGGAAAACGGCTTCGTCAAGGCGCTGATCGACCAGAAGATTCCCGGCATCTCGGTGTCCACCTCGCCGGGGCAGGGCCCGGTGGCCATGCGCGCGGCCATCGCGCTGCTGCAGGGGCAGACGCTGCCGTCGCTGGTGAACCTGCCCACGCCGAACGTGCTCACGAAGGACATGAAGCCCGGCGTCAACTACTTCCCCGACCTGCCCGACAGCTACGAAACGGTGTCCAGCTACGGCGCCTGCGGCATCAGCTTCACGCCCGACGAGATCAACAAGTTCAACCCGGACAACAACTGAGCCGGCGCACGCCCGCAAAGCCTGGAGATCCAGAGTGAACAACGACTATCTGCAACTGGTCGGCGTGAGCAAGCGCTACGGAGGCATCGCGGCGCTCAGCGACGTGTCCTTCAGCGCCGCGCGCGGGTCGATCCACGCCATCCTCGGCGAGAACGGGGCGGGCAAGAGCACGCTCATGAAGACGCTGGCCGGCGTGGTGCGGCCCGACGCCGGCGTGGTGCGGCTCGATGGCCGCGAACTGCGCATGACGGGCCCCGCGCAGGCGCTGGACGAAGGCATCGTCTGCATCTTCCAGGAACTGTCGCTGGTGCCGCACCTGAGCGTGGCCGCCAACATCTGCCTGGCCAACCCGCCGCGCAACCGGCTCGGGCTGATCGATCCGCAGCGCCAGAACCAGATGGCGCGCGAGGCCCTGGCGCGCATCGGCTGCGACCGGCAGATCGACCTGCGCGAGCGCTGCATCGACCTGCCGCTGTCGCAGCGGCAGATCGTGGAAATAGCCAAGGCCGTGGTGCGCCGCCCGCGCGTGCTGATCCTCGACGAAGCCACCTCGGCGCTCACCGCGGAAGACGTGGAGAAGGTCATGCGCCTCCTGCGCACGTTGCGCGAAGAGGGCACTTGCGTGCTCTTCATCTCGCACCGCATGCACGAGGTCGATGCGCTGGCCGACACCTGCTCGGTGTTTCGCAACGGCGAGCACGTCAGCACCTTTCCCGCGGGCACCAAGCCGCATGAAGAAATCGTGCGGCTCATGATCGGTCGGCCGATCGCCCAGGTGTATCCGCCCAAGCCCGAGCCGCTGCCCGCGTCGGTGCGGCCCTACCTGCAGGTGAGCGGACTGCGCTCGGGCGCGCAGCTCAAGGGCGTCGAGCTTTCCGTGCGGCCTGGCGAGATCGTCGGCCTCGGCGGGCTCGACGGACAGGGCCAGCGCGAACTCATGCTGGCGCTGGCGGGCCTGCTGCGCGACGTGCGCGGCGACATCCGCATCGGCGAGCAGACCGCGCCGCCCGACGGCCCGCGCGGCGGCAGGCGCGAGGCTTACCGCATGGCGCTGATTCCGGAAGACCGCAAGACCGAAGGCCTGATGCTGGGCCAGTCGGTGCACGACAACCTCGGCGTTTCCGCGCTCGGGCGCATCAGCCGCTGGGGCGTGGTCGACCATGCCGCCGAGCAGGCGCTGGTTTCCGGGCTGGTGAAGACGCTGCAGATCAAGGCGCCCGACACCCGCGTGGCCGTGTCCACGCTGTCGGGCGGCAACCAGCAGAAGGTGGTGCTGGCCAAGTGGCTCGCCACGCAGCCCCGGCTGCTGTTGCTGATGGACCCGACGCGCGGCGTCGACGTCGGCACCAAGCAGGAAATCTACCGCCTGTTCCGCGACTTGGCCGCCAATGGCCTGGCCATTCTTTTCTATTCCACCGACTGCGACGAACTCATCGGCCTGTGCGACCGCGTGCTCGTGATGTACGACGGCCAGGTCCGTGCGTCGCTCGCGGGCGCAACGCTCACCGAAGAACAGATCCTCATGAACGCGATGAACCTCGGGCGCAAGGACGACGCGCCCGCCAACGACAGCCGGGTGCACGCCACGGCCTGGGAGTGCGCCGCATGAAATCCGCCTCGCTCCATCTGCGCCACCACGCGCGCACGCTGCTGGCGCTGGGCCTGCTGGCGGTGCTGCTGGTCGCCTTTCTGTCGATTCACCCGCGCGGCGCATCGGCGGCGGTGCTCACAGCCTGGTCCAACCAGGGCGTGGCACTGGCCTTGGTGGCCATCGGGCAGACGCTGGTGGTGCTCACCAGCGGCATCGACATTTCCATCGGCGCGATCATGGCGCTCAGCAACTGCGTGGCCTCGGTGCTGGTGCAGGGCGATCCGGTGCAGGTCGCGCTGGGCGTGGCCGCGGTGCTGCTGGTGGGCACGCTGTGCGGTGTGGTGAACGGCATGGTCATCGTCTATGCGCGCATCCAGCCCATCGTCGCGACGCTGGCCACCGGCACCATCTACACCGGCGTTGCGCTGCTGGTGCGGCCCACGCCCGGCGGCGAGGTCGATGCGGGCCTGAGCGACGCCATGACCGGCACGCTGGGCGACCTCTTGCCCACCTCGCTCGTCGTGCTGGCGCTGGTGGTGCTGCTGGTGTGGGAGCCGCTGCGGCGCTCGCTCACCGGGCGCACGCTGTTCGCGCTCGGCTCGGCGGAGCAGGCAGCCTACATGTCGGGCCTGTCGGTCGACCGGGCCAAGATCGTGGCGTATGCCACGGCGGGCCTGTTCGCCGGAATGGGCGGGCTCTTCCTGGGCTTCCAGACGGCCAGTGGCGACGCCGCCATCGGCCTGCCGTACACGCTCAACTCGGTGGCCGCCGTGGTGCTCGGCGGTGCCGCGCTCAGCGGCGGCGTGGCCAGCGTGCTGGGCACTATCGCCGGCGCCTTCATGCTGCGCACCATCGGCAGCCTGATGTTCTTCACCGGCGTGCCGCCGCTCGCGCAGCCGCTGTTCGAGGGGCTGGTGCTGATCTGCGCCGTCGCGCTGGGCGCCGCGCGCCTGCTGCGCATCCGCAACCGACTGGAGATCTTCCGATGAGCACGCTCGCACTTCGCTCCCACCTGCGCACCCAACTGAAGACCCCGACCGGCGCCGTGCTGCTGGCGCTCGCGGCCCTGCTGCTGCTGGGCGGGGCGCTCAACAGCCAGTTCTTCTCGCCCACCTACCTGCTGCTGCAGTTGCAGAGCGGCGCCTTCCTCGGCGTGATCGCGGCCGGCGCGACGCTGGTCATCCTGCTGGGGCACATCGACCTGTCGGTGCCCTGGACGCTGACCGTCGCGGCCACCGTGGGCACGGCCGTGGCGCGCGCCCAGGGCGGCGCGTGGGCCGAACTCGGGCCGCTGGCCGGCATTGCCGCCGGCGCGCTCATCGGGCTGCTGAACGGCCTGGGCGTGGCCTACCTGCGCATTCCCTCGCTGATCTGGACGCTGGCGGTCAACACCATCCTGCTGGGCGCGGTGGCGTTCTATGCGGGCAACACCGTCATATCGAGCGAGCCCTCGCCCGTCATGGCCGCGCTGGGCGCCGGGCGCAGTTTCGGCGTGCTGCCCAACGCGGTTCTGGTGTGGGTGGCGGTGTCGGTGCTCGTGGTGTGGGTGCTGCGCCGAACGCTGATGGGGCGCTACATCTATGCGGTGGGCACGCGTGAGGTGGCTGCCCACATGTCGGGCATCGACACGCGCCGCGTGATCCTCGGCGCCTTCGTTGCCTCCGGCGTGTGCAGCGCCATCGCGGGGCTGCTGCTGGCGGGCTATGCGGGGCAGTCGTACCAGCGCATGGGCGACCCCTTCCTGTTGCCGGGCGTCGCGGCGGTGGTGGTCGGCGGCACCAGCATCCTGGGCGGACGCGGGCGCTACGGCGGCACCGTGGCCGGCGTGTTGCTGATCACGCTCATGAGCAGCATGCTGTCGCTCATGCACGTGCCCGAGGCCGTGAAGCAGATCTGCTACGGGCTCGTCATCGTCGTGATGGTCGGTCTCTACAGCCGCAGGCAGGGCGCCTGAGGCCCGAGACCCGAGTTCCAGCGCTGCATTCACATCCAAAGGAAACGTCATGTTCGACAAACGCGCACTCATCGTCGGCGTCACCGGCATCGTCGGCAACAACCTCGCACGCCAGTTGCTGGCCGAAGGCGGCTGGGAGGTGCATGGCATCTCGCGCAAGCCGCCGCTCGGCCTGTCGCGCGTGAAGCATGTCGCGGTCGACGTGCTCGACGCCGAGGCCACGCGCCATGCGCTGGCCGACACCCGGCCCACGCACGTCTTCTTCTGCACCTGGACACGCATGTCCAACGAGGCCGACAACTGCCGCGTCAACGGCGCCATGGTGCGCCACGTGCTCGACGCCGTGAGCGGCCCCGGGCAGGCGTCGGTGCGGCACGTGGCGCTGGTCACCGGCACCAAGAACTACCTCGGTCCGTTCGACATGTACGCGCGTAACCAGCCCGAGACCCCGTTCCGCGAAGACCAGCCGCGCCTGCCCATCGACAACTTCTACTACGTGCAGGAAGACGTGGTGTTCGAGTTCGCGGGGCGCCACGGCTGGTCGTGGAGCGTGCACCGGCCGCACACCATCGTGGGCTATGCCGTGGGCAACGCCATGAACATCGGCGTCACGCTCGCGGTGTACGCCTCGGTCTGCAAGGCGCACGGCAGGCCCTTTCTTTTTCCCGGCTCGCCGACGCAGCACGCGGGCCTCACCGACGTCACCGATGCGCGCCTGCTGGCGAAGCATCTGGCGTGGGCCGCCACCACGCCCGCCGCGCGCAACGAGGCCTTCAACGTGGCCAACGGCGACGTGTTCCGCTGGAAGCGGCTGTGGGGCGTGATCGGCGGCCATTTCGGGCTTGAGGCCGCGCCGTACCCGGGCGAGCAGGTGCCGCTGCAGCAGCAGATGGCCGACATGGCGCCGCTGTGGAATGGCCTGGTGCAGGCGCATCGGCTGCAGCCGCACGGCATCGACGAACTGGCCTCGGCCTGGCACACCGACCTCGACCTGGGCCGCCCCATGGAGTGCGTCAACGACATGAACAAGAGCCGGCGCCTCGGCTTCGTGGGCTTCCAGGACACCGAGCGGTCGTTCCTCGACCTGTTCGACCAGCTGCGCCACGAACGAATCATTCCCTGAACACAGACAACGAACGGAGAACAACACCATGGACAAAGGCTTGAAGGATCGCGTCGCAATCGTCACGGGCGCCGGGGCCGGCATCGGCTTCGAGACCACGCGGCAATTCCTGGAGGCTGGCGCGCGCGTGGTCGCGGCCGACCTCGACACCTCGGCGCTGGAGGCACTGGCCAGCGACCGCCTGCACCCGGTGAAGGCCGACATGCGCGACGCCGATGCGGCCGAACGGCTCACCCGCGAAGCTCTGCAGCGCTTCGGGCAGATCGACATCCTCTTCAACAACGCGGGCGTGGCCACCGCGCGCGACGGCTTCCTGAAGATCAGCGACGAAGACTGGCAAGCCACCTTCAACCTGAACCTGATGGGCTACGTGCGCATGAGCCGTGCGGTGCTGCCGCACATGCTCGAGCGCAAGCGCGGTGCGCTGGTGCACTGCGCGTCCGAGACCGGGCGCATTCCGCATCCGCTGCTGCCCGACTACAGCGTGTCGAAGGCCGCGATCCTGATGCTCTCGAAAATTCTTGCGACCGAGTTCACCGGCCAGGGCGTGCGCTCGAACGTGGTGTCGCCGGCGCACGTGCGCACCGCGCTGTGGGACCGGCCGGGCGGCTTTCTCGATTCGCTGGCGGCCAAGTACGGTTCCGGCCGCGAGGAAGCCGTCGACATCTTCCTGAAGACCGCGAACATTCCTTCGGGCCGGCTCGGTCGTCCTGAAGACGTGGCGGCGGCGGTGCTGTTCCTCGCTTCCGACCAGGCCGACTTCATCACCGGCGTGGAGCTGGCGGTGAACGGCGGCGTGACCAAGTTCGTGTGAGGGGCGCGCACATGCAACGTTTCGAACAGCGGGTGGTGCTGGTCACCGGCGCGGGCTCGGGCATCGGTGCCGCGGTTGCGCTGCGCCTGGCGCAAGAGGGTGCATCGGTGATCGTGGCGGACCGCGACCTGTCGGCGGCCACGGCCGTCGCGGCCTCGCTGGAAGCCGAGGGGCGTGGGGGCTTTGCCATAGGCCTCGACGTGACGAACAGCGACGACATTGCCAGCGCCATCGAGCGCGTGCGTGCGCGCCACGGCCACCTCGATGCGCTCGTCAACAACGCAGGCATCCACCACGGCGGCAGCTTCGAAGACACCGACATGGCGGACTGGCGCCGGTTGATGGCGGTCAATGTCGAAGGCACGATGAGCCTGTCCCTGGCCGCGTTGCCGTTGCTCAAGGCGGCGGGCCGGCCCACGGCCATCGTCAACCTGTCGTCCATCTCCGGGCTGGGCGGCGACTTCGGGCAGGCCGCCTATGCCACCAGCAAGGGGGCCGTCACGCACCTCACGCGCAGCATGGCGCTCGACCTTGCCAAGTTCGGCATGCGCGTGAATGCGGTGTGCCCCGGCTCGGTAAGAACGCCGACGTTCGACGCTGCCATTGCGAAGCTCGACCCCGCGAAGGTCGAGGAAGCCTTTGCCAGGGCCTACCCGATGGGGCGCATCGCGGAGCCGGCCGAGATTGCCGCCGCCGTCGCGTTCCTCGCTTCGGACGATGCCTCGTTCGTCAACGGCGTGAACCTGCCGGTCGACGGCGGACTCACGGCCCACAACGGCGCGCCGCGTTTCGACGGCTGAAGCCGGGCCGTCCTCTTTTTTTCCTCCTCACGACTTTCACCCACGACAACAGGACTTCCCATGGACCTCGGACTTGAAGGCGCACGCGCACTCGTCACCGCATCGACCGGTGGCATCGGCCGCGAAATCGCTCGCACGCTGGCCCGCGAAGGCGCCACCGTCTACATCAACGGCCGCACCGCGCAGGCGGTCGATGCGGCCATTGCCGACCTGCGCGCGCGCGCGCCGGGCGCGCGGCTCGAAGGGCTGGTGGCCGACAACGGCGGCGCGCAGGGTTGCGCCGAAACCATCGCGCTGCTGCCCGAACTCGACATCCTGGTGAACAACCTCGGCATCTACGAGGCCGTGCCCTTCACGCAGACCACCGATGCGCAGTGGCTCGAAAGCTTCGACGTGAATGTGATGAGCGGCGTGCGGCTTGGCCGCCACTACATCCAGGGCATGCTCGCGCGCGGCAAGGGCCGCATCGTGTTCCTGTCGAGCGAGGCCGCCATTGCGCCCGCGCCGGAACTGCCGCACTACAGCGCCTCGAAGTCGATGACGCTGGCGGTCTCGCGCACGCTGGCGGAGCTGACCAAGGGCACCGCCGTCACGGTCAATGCCGTCGTACCGGGTTCGACGCGCACCGAAGGCGTTCGGGTCTTCGTGCAGGGCCTGTTCCCCGAGCTTTCGTACGAAGAGGCCGAGCGTCGTTTCGTCGCGGAGAACCGCAGCACCTCGATCATCGCGCGGCTCATCGATCCCGCCGAGGTGGCCGACCTCGTGGCCTTCGTGTGCAGCCAGCGCGCGAGCGCCATCAACGGCGCCGCGCTGCGCGTGGACGGCGGCATCGTCCGCTCGATCTACTGATGAGCGGCACGCCTTCCTACAAGGCACTGCCGTACGCACCGTTCGACGGCCTGCTCGACTTTCGCGGCAAGACCGCGGTGGTGACGGGCGGCGGCGACGGCATCGGCCTTGCCATCGCGCGGCGCTTTGCCGAGGCGGGCGCGCGCGTGGTCGTCGGCGACCTGCAGGCGGGCCGCACCGGCGAGCTCGTCGCCGAAGGGCTCGACGTGCGCCACGTGCCCACGGACGTGACCGTGCAGGAGCAGGTCGACGGCCTGCTCGATGCGGCAATGGCCGCGCACGGCCGCATCGACGTCTTCGTGAACAACGCGGGCATCTATCCGCTGCGCCCGGTCGATGACGTCGACGGCGCCTTCTGGGACCGCATGTTCGCGGTGAACTGCAAGGCAATGTTCTTCGGCGCGCAGGCGGCCAGCCGCCGCATGAAGGCGCAGGGGCAGGGCGGCGCCATCGTCAACCTGTCGTCGATCTGCGGCCACAAGCCCATGCCCAACCACTGCGCCTATGACGCGTCGAAGGGCGCCGTGCTGGCGATGACGCGCAACCTCGCGCTTGCACTGGCACCGCACGGCATCCGCGTGAACTCCGTGTCGCCGGGGCTCACGGCCACGCCCGGCAACCTGAAGCCGGAGTTGTTCCGCCAGCTGCAGGACAGCGGCGTGCTCGACAACATTCCGCTGCGTCGCCGGGCCGAGCCTTTCGAGATTGCCAGCACCGTGCTGTTCCTGGCCTCGCCGATGGCGAGCTACGTGACGGGCACCGACCTGCTGGTGGACGGCGGCTGGTTCCTGCACGGCACCTGAACCGCGCCGCGCATTTTTTCTTCCTTTCTTTCTTCTTCTCTTCACTCTTGTTCAACGACACATGAAAACCAAAGCCGCCGTCGCCTGGAAATCCGGAGCCCCGCTGACCATTGAAACCGTCGACCTCGACGGTCCCCGTTTCGGCGAAGTGCTGGTCGAGATCAAGGCCACCGGCATCTGCCACACCGACTACTACACGCTCTCGGGCGCCGACCCCGAAGGCATCTTCCCCGCCATCCTGGGCCATGAAGGCGCGGGCATCGTGGTCGACGTCGGCCCCGGCGTCACCACCCTGAAAAAGGGCGACCACGTCATCCCGCTGTACACGCCCGAATGCCGCCAGTGCAAGTTCTGCCTGAGCCGCAAGACCAACCTGTGCCAGCTCATCCGCGGCACGCAGGGCAAGGGCCAGATGCCCGACGGCACCTCGCGCTTCAGCCTGGACGGCCAGCCCATTGCCCACTACATGGGCACCAGCACATTCAGCAACTACACCGTCGCGCCAGAAATCTCACTGGCCAAGATCCGCGAAGACGCCCCCTTCGACAAGGTCTGCTACATCGGCTGTGGCGTCACCACCGGCATCGGCGCGGTGATCTTCACGGCCAAGGTCGAAGCCGGCGCCAACGTGGTGGTGTTCGGCCTCGGCGGCATCGGCCTGAATGTCATTCAAGGCGCCAAGATGGTGGGCGCCGACAAGATCATCGGCATCGATTTGAACCCCGAGCGCGAAGCCATGGCCCGCAAGTTCGGCATGACGCACTTCATCAACCCGAAGGACACCGAGAACGTCGTCGATGCCATCGTGCAGCTGACCGACGGCGGCGCCGACTACAGCTTCGAGTGCATCGGCAACACCAAGGTGATGCGCCAGGCACTGGAATGCACGCACAAGGGCTGGGGCCGCAGCATCATCATCGGCGTGGCCGAGGCGGGTGCGGAAATCAGCACGCGCCCGTTCCAGCTGGTCACGGGCCGCAAGTGGGAGGGCTCGGCCTTCGGCGGTGCGCGCGGGCGCACCGACGTGCCGAAGATCGTCGACTGGTACATGGAAGGCAAGATCAACATCGACGACCTGATCACGCACACCATGCCGCTGGAGGACATCAACAAGGGCTTCGACCTGATGAAGCGCGGCGAGTCGATTCGCGGCGTGGTGCTCTACTGATGCCGGCACCGTTTCGAACGCTGGCCGAGCATCGATGCTTCGGCGGCATGCAGCGTTTTCTCGAACACGATGCACGCGAAATCAGGCTCCCGATGCGCCTGTCGGTGTTCCTTCCGCCGCAGGCCGCGCTCGCCAAGGTGCCCGCGCTGCTCTACCTCGCGGGGCTGACCTGCAACGAAGAAACCTTCGCGGTGAAGGCCGGCGCCCAGCGGCTGGCCGCCGAGTTCGGCATCGCGCTGATCGCACCTGACACCAGCCCGCGCGGCGCAGGCGTTGCCGGCGAAGCCGACGATTGGGACTTCGGCGTCGGCGCGGGCTTCTATCTGGATGCCACGCAGGCACCGTGGTCGGCGCACTGGCGCATGGAGAGCTACCTCGTGCGCGAGCTGCTGCCCCTGCTCGGCGAGTGCCTGCCCATCGATGCGCGACGGCTCGGCATCTTCGGCCACTCGATGGGCGGGCACGGCGCGCTCACGCTCGCGTTGCGGCACCCGGGGTTGTTCAGGTCGGTCTCGGCCTTCGCGCCGGTGTGCGCGCCCACGCAATGCCCTTGGGGCCGCAAGGCGTTCACGGGCTACCTCGGCGCCGATGCCGATACCGAGGCCTGGCAAGACCACGACGCCAGCAGCCTGATGCAGCGGCAACGGGCCGTGCCGTACCCCGGGGGCATCCTGATCGACCAGGGGCTGGAAGACAAATTCCTGGCCGGGCAGTTGCATCCCCACCTGTTCGAAGCCGCCTGCGGCGCGGCAGGACAGCCACTCACCTTGCGCCGGCACATCGGCTACGACCATGGCTACTACTTCGTGCAGAGCTTCATGGCCGACCACCTGAAGCATCACCAACGCATTCTTTTTCAACCCTCCTGACCTTCAACGAAAGAAGACACCATGCCCAAGCTTTACGACTGCGACATTTCCGGCAGCTGCTACAAGATCCGCCTGTTCCTGAACATCCTCGATGTGCCGTACGACGCGGTGCCAGTCGATTTCGTAAACAAGGAACACAAGACCGCACCCTACCTGGCGCTCAACCCGTTCGGCGAGATCCCGATCTTCGAAGACGGCGAACTGCGCCTGCGCGATGCGCAGGCCATCCTGATCTACATCGCGCGCAAGTACGACAAGTCGGGCAACTGGTTCCCCGAAGACGCTCGCTCACAGGGCCAGATCGCGCAATGGTTGTCGACTGGCGGCGGTGAAGTCATGAACGCGGCGGGCGCGCGTCTGGTGAAGGTGCTGAACTACCCGCTCGACCTGGCCAAGCTGCATGCCGGCGCGAATCGTGTGTTCGGCATCATGGACGCACACCTGGCAAGCAGGGAGTTCCTGGAACTCGGCCATCCGACCATCGCGGACATCGCCTGCTTTCCGTACACGGCGCTGGCGGGCGAAGGCGGCATCGACCTGATCCCCTACCCGAATGTACTGACCTGGGTCGAACGCATGAAGCAGTTGCCCGGGTTCGTTCCGATGCCTGGTATCACAAGGACTTGATCACTGGCGGACATGGCTTCTACCTTGTCGCCCCAAAATCTCGGGCGCTTGTCGGAGCCACGGCGCGCCTTGTCGGATGCCCGACGCAGCCGGCATCGCGCGCGGGGCCCCTGACCCCGTCACAGACCGTTCTTCGCCCGAAAAATACAGAGGCTCCACCCATCGGACGCGACCAATCCGAAACTTCCATCGGGCTGCGAGCTGCGCCCGTGTCGCGCGACCTTCTTGCGCGTTATCACACGGCCTCCAGCGATTGCCGGCATTCGAAGGACGGCGCGAATGCGTACTACTGGCCAGTAGCAGGTTCTAGCTCTCGACTCACGCATCACAGAACAGGGGCGACTACAGTCGCGCGCCAGCCTGCTGGCGAGTTGGCGCCGTGGGTGGGGCAGCTTGGCGTCTTCATGCGTGTGGGATTGACGCCCGGAGTGCTTGAGAGTGCGTCAGCCGTAGTGGGACAGGAATATGTCTACCGACGTTTCTGCGACCTGCTTTTGCTGGGCTGGCGTGCGACGATCGATGGCGTGCAGTTCATCGGCCACGCCAGCTCAGCATTACTCGGGACGCGGCTTGTTCGATGGCAACAGGACCTTGTGGGCCTCCTGGGTCATCGTCGATGGTGCCATCGGCGGCAGCACGGAGCACGATCTTCGGCTGTTCTTCAGCGGCGATACCGGCTACTTCGACGGCTTCAAGGAGATCCGATCGTTGGTGTCGCTGATCCAACTCAGCAAGCTCTGCCTGTCCATTTGGCGGAAAGATATATGATGTTCTTCGTTGCCCTGGCGAACCGCGAATCTCATCCATGTCGATCCTGCTACAGCTCTCCAGCGAAAACCTGTCTTCCCGTGTTTACGGGCGCATCCGTTCGGCCCTGATGGATGGCGAATTCGCGCCTGGAGAACGATTGCGCATCAAGGATTTGTCCTCGCAGCTCGGGACTAGCATCACGCCTGTTCGCGAAGCCATCTTCAAGCTGGTGAGCGAACGCGCCTTGGAAATGCGTGCCGCTACAGCCATCCACGTTCCGATACTGGGCCCCGATGACCTACGTCAGATTCAGCTCATGCGACTGGCTCTGGAGGGGGCGGCTGCGGAGAGAGCGTGCACGCTTATGACACCTGCTGACCTGGACCGGCTCGCGAAGATCCAGGAAGAGTTTGTCATCGCTGCCGCCAAAGATGCGGCGCTGGCTGCCAAGCTGAACACCGACTTCCATTTCGGGTTGCTGCGTGCAGCACAGATGCCGCTGGTCACCGCGACGGTCGAGAACTTCTGGGTCATGATGGGGCCGTTGCTTCGGACCTTCCACAACGAGATGCCGCGGCGCGAGATCAGCAGCCGCAACCACAAGCATTACCAGGTGCTGCGCGCATTGCGCAAGCGTGACCCTCAGGCGGCGCGCGTGGCGATCCAGGACGACATCCGTTGGAGCGACGTGATCATCGCCTGGCTCGAAAAGCAAAACGCAGCCTGACCCCTCATCAGCGCATGCGAAGCGACGGCGCTTCGCATAACGGCTTCTCTCTTTTTGAACAAAGATATATCATGCATCCTTGAGGCGGCGCGCAGATGTGACGCCTTGAGCGCCGCCGTTGTGGCGAGCGTTTACGACAAGGAGATATGTCATGAATACATCATTGAAGAATTCGGACGCCGAGCGTCGCAAGGTGGCTGTGGTGACTGGCGGAGGCACGGGCATCGGCCTAGCATGTGCCCGGCATTTCGCGGCCATGGGCTGGCGCGTGATCGCGCTGGGCATGGATCGTGAAGACGCCGATGCCCCGGGCGTCGAGTTCTCGAAGCTCGACATCACCGACGAGGTCGCCGTGCAGCAAGCGGTGCAGGGCCTCGATGGCATCGACGCGCTGGTCAATGCAGCGGGCCTGATCCGGCACGAAGGGCGCGAATGGGGATCCGAAGGCTTCCGGCAGGTGCTGGAGGTGAACCTTGTGGGCACCCAACTCGTGACCATGGCCTGCAAGGACGGGCTGGCGAAGCGTCAGGGCGCGGTCGTGAACTTCGCGTCGATGTTCAGCTGGTTCGGCTCGCGTAACAACCCCTCGTACGCGGCCAGCAAGGGCGCGGTGGTGGCGCTCACGCGCTCACACGCGATGGCCTTCGCCGACCTCGGCATCCGCGTGAACGCGGTGGCGCCGGGCTGGATCGACACCCGGCTGGCCAGCGGCGCCATCCACAATCCTGACCGGGCGCCCGGCATCCTCGCGCGCATCCCGGCCAAGCGCTGGGGCACGGCGGACGAAGTGGCCGAAGTGGTGGGCTTCCTGAGCACCGCGCCTTCGCGCTACGTGACCGGCGCGCTGGTTCCGGTCGACGGCGGCTTCCACATCGGTTGAGAAAGCAAAAGACCGAGGCTGCGGCGCGCATCCGCCGCCGGCCTCGGCCTTCTTCGGGGCCTCAGACCTCCAGCAGGATCTTCCCGATGTGCTCCGAGGACTCCATCAACGCGTGGGCCTCCGCCGCCTGGGCGATCGGAAACACGCGATGCACCACCGGCGCGACCTGCTGGCTGCTCAGCAGCGGCCAGACCTGTTCCTGCAGTTCGTCGGCGATGCGCGCCTTGTCCGCCAAGCTGCGCGGGCGCAGCGTGGAGCCGGTGAAGTGCAGGCGCTTGACCATCAGCGGGGTCCAGTCGAGCTCAACCTTGGAGGCCTCGAGGAAGGAGATTTGGACCAGCCGGCCCTCGACCGCCAGGGCCTGGAGGTTGCGCGCGATGTAGCGGCCGCCGACCATGTCCAGCACCACGTTCACGCCCTGGCCGCCCGTTGCATCGAGCGCGACGGCGACGAAGTCCTGCTCGCGGTAGTTGATCGCGAAGGCCGCGCCGGCTTCGCGGCATGCCGCCGCCTTGGCCGCGCTGCCCGCGGTGCTCAGCACCGTGGCGCCGAAGGCCTTGGCCAGCTGGATGGCGGTGAGCCCAATGCCCGAGGAGCCGCCGTGGACCAGCACGCTCTCGCCGGCGCGCAGCCCCGCGCGCTGGAACACGTTGGTCCAGACGGTGAAGTAGTTCTCCGGCAGCGCGCCCGCCTGCATCAGCGACAGGCCCTGCGGCACGGGCAACACCTGCCCCTGCGGCGCGACGACGTACTGCGCATAGCCGCCGCCGTTGGTCAGCGCGCAGACCGCGTCGCCGACTTTCCAGCGTTCGACGCCTGCGCCCAGCGCGACTACTTCGCCCGACACCTCGAGGCCGAGGATCTGGGAGGCGCCGGGCGGCGGCGCATAGAGGCCGGCGCGCTGCAGCGCCTCCGGCCGGTTGACGCCTGCGTACGCGACGCGGATCAGCACCTCGCCGGGCGCAGGCGTGGGCCGCTTGCCGCTGGCCATCTTCAGCACCTCCGGACCGCCACCTGCGCCGTGGTCGACGTAGTCCATCAGGTACAGCGCGCTCATGCCGCGACTCCGGTGCGCACCGATTCGGTGGTGCCGCCGGCCAGCGCCGCGCGTGCCACGGCCTCGATGCCCGGGCCGTCGAGCCGGTAGTGCGCATAGAGGTGCGTGGGCGGCGCGATCAGGCTGTACTCGTCGTGGATGCCGTGGCGCACTAGGCGTGCGCCTGTGACCTCGTCGGCCAGCACCTCGGCGACTGCGGCTCCGAGGCCGCCGAGCACGTTGTGCTCCTCGACCGTCACCAGCAGCTTCGAGCGGGCAGCGGCCTTCCGCACGGCCTCGCGGTCCAGCGGCTTGATCGTCGCCATGTCCAGCACGCCGACCGAATGGCCCGCGGCGCGCAGCGCCTGAGCCGCGTCGAGCGCACCCTTGACGGCCATGCCGCAGGCGATCAGCGTGATGTCTGTGCCTTGGCCGTGCTCGATGGCTTTGCCGATGACGAAGGGCGTGCCCTTCTCGTAGACCTCGGGCTCGCGGCCGCGACCGATGCGGAAGTAGATCGGCTCGGGCCAGTGCACCGAGGCCTTGATCGCAGCCGCGAACTGCGGGCCGTCCGCGGGCGAGATCACCGTCAGGCCCGCGATTGCGCGCGTTGTCGAGATGTCCTCGGTCGCGTGGTGCGAGGTGCCGTAGAAGCCCAGCGAGATGCCGGTGTGGTGGCCGACCAGGCGCACCGGCAGCTTGCTGTAGGCCACGTCCATGCGGATCTGCTCGCAGCACAGCAGGCCGAGGAAGGACGCAAAGGTCGCGACGAAGGGCATGTAGCCAGTGGTCGCGAGCCCGGCGGCGGCCGTCACCATGTTCTGCTCAGAGATGCCGAACTGCGTGAAGCGTTCGGGAAAGCGGGTGGCGAACTTGTTGAGGCCGTTCGAGTACTGCAGGTCGGCCGAGCCGGCCACCACCGGGTGGCCTTCCTCCGCTAGCTCGATAAGCGCGTCGGAGAAATAGTTGAGGCCCGGGGTGATGGCGTTGAGGGCGCGGTATTGCCAGGATTCGGTGCTGAGAAGTTTGCTCATTTTCAGATGTCCTTGTTCATGATCTCGGCCACGGCGGCCTCTGCATCGATGGGGGCGAGGTAGCCCAGGTGCCAGCCCGGCTCGGTCTCCATGTAGGAGACGCCGCGGCCCTTGATGGTTTTGGCGATCACGCAGGCAGGTCGGTCGCGCTGCATGTCGGCGCGCAGGCGGCGCAGCAATGCGGTGAGCGCGCCCAGGTCATGGCCGTCGACCTCGTGCGTCTCCCAGCCGAAGGAGCGCCACTTCTCGGCCAGCGACTCGACGCCGATCACGTCGTCTACCTTGCCGTCGAGCTGGTAGCCGTTGCGGTCCACGATGCCGATCAGGCGCGACAGCTTGTGATGTGCGGCGAAGAGGGCGGCCTCCCAGACCTGGCCCTCCTGCATCTCGCCGTCACCCACCATCGCGAACACCGCGAAGTCCTTGCCCTGCATGCGGCCGCCCAGCGCCATGCCGGCGCCGGCGGACATCGCATGGCCGATCGAGCCCGAGCTGAAGTCGATGCCCGGCACCTTGGTCATGTCGGGGTGGTCGCCCAGCGGGCTGCCCAGGCGCGTGTAGTCGTCCAGCGAGGCCTTCGGGATGAAGCCCTTCTCCGCCAGGATCGGGAAAAGGCCGACGGCTGCGTGGCCCTTGCCCATGAGGAAGCGGTCGCGGTCGGCCCATTGCGGCTCGCTCTGGCGCAGCTGCATCACGTCGTAGTAGAGCGACGAGAAGATCTCGGCGCAGGAGAACACCGAGCTGTAGTGTCCGACCTTCGCGATCTCGATCAGGCGGATGGTCTCGAGGCGCACGAAGCGCGCCTTTTCCCGCAGCAGTGCGATCTGCTCGGGGGTGGGCGTGAAGTCCGCGCAGGGCGCGGCGGTCGATGAAGTTGGGGTCATGAGTCTTCCTTTTGTGGACTTAAATATATGATATATCTTCTTTCGAGAGAAAGGCGGGTGCCTTCTTTTCGTCCCCGCTCAAAGCCCGAGATAGCTGGCGCGCAGATGCGGGTTGTGCAGCAGTTCCGCGCCGGTGCCGGTGAGCGCGACGGCGCCGTTCTCGAGCACGTAGCCGCGGTCCGCGATCTTCAGCACCATCTGCACGTTCTGCTCGATCACCAGCACGGCCAGGCCGCGGTCGCGGATGCGCACGATGCTGTCGAACAGCCGCTGCACCATGATCGGCGCTAGGCCCAGCGAGGGCTCGTCGAGTGCCAGTACCTTGGGCCGCGCCATCAGCGCGCGGCCTACCGCCACCATCTGCTGCTGGCCCCCCGACATGGTGCCGGCCAGCTGGCTGCGCCGCTCGGCCAGGATGGGGAACAGCTCGAACACTTCCTCCAGCGTGCGCTGGCGCACCGCCTTGGCATGCGCGCTGCTGGCGCCCAGGAGCAGGTTCTCCAGCACCGACATCTCGGTGAACAGCTGCTTGCCCTCGGGCGACTGGACGAAGCCCAGGGTCACGATGTCGTGTGGCTTGCGGCCGACCAGCGATTCGCCCGCGAGCTGGATCTCGCCGCGCGTGGCGCGCAGCAGCCCGGACACGGTGCGTAGGAAGGTGGTCTTGCCGGCCCCGTTGGCGCCGATCAGCGCGGTGATGCTGCCCGGTGCCAGTTCGAGGTCGACGCCGCGCAGCACCTGCTGCTCGCCGTAGCCGGACCAGACGTTCCGGGCGCTAAATATCGTTGCCGGCATAGCCTTCTCCAAAGTAAGCGGTAAGCACGCGCGGATCGTTGACCACGTCGGCAGGCTTGCCGTCCGCGATCAGCGTGCCCTGGTCCATCACGATCACGCGGTCGGACAGACCCATGATCACCTTCATCACGTGCTCGACGATGAGCACCGAAATCCCCTGTTCGCGCACCTTGTGCACCAGTCGCACCATCTCGCCGGCCTCGCTCGGCGTCGCGCCGGCCACGACCTCGTCCATCAGCAGCAGGCGCGGCCCGGTGGCCAGCGCGCGGCCCAGTTCGAGCTTGCGCTTGTCGAAGGCCGTGAGGTCGCCCGCGTCGTGGTCGGCCCGCGAGGACATGCCGAGGAAGTCGAGCATGCGCTCGGCCTCGGCCCGTGCCTTCGAGCGTGTGGGGTGGCGCGCGAAGGCGCCCACCATCACGTTCTCGAGCGCCGTCAGGCCGCCGAAGGGTCGCGAGATCTGGAAGGTGCGGGCGATGCCCGCATGGCAGATCTGGTTCGGGTTCATGCCGGCGATGTTGCGGCCCTCGAAGCGCACCTGGCCCTCGTCGAGCGGGTGGAAGCCCGCAATCAGGTTGAAGGCCGTCGTCTTGCCGGCGCCGTTGGGGCCTAGCAGGCCGAGGATCTCGCCCTGCCGCAGGCTGAACGAGACGTCGCGCACCGCGTGCACCCCACCGAAGCGCTTCTGCAGGCCCTGGACCTCGAGCATGGCGTTGCCGAGCGTGCTCATGAACGCACCTCCTGGACGTCGCCAATGGCCGGGGCCGGGTCGGCCTTGCGCAGGCCGCGCCGCGTGAGCCAGCGCTGCAGCGGCGCGATCACGCCCTTCGGGAAGTAGAGCACCGCCACCATCAGGATGGCGCCGTAGATCACCAGGTGCAGGCCGGGGAAGCGGCCACCGAACCAAGCGCGCGTGATCTCAGCGATCGGGTGTAGCAGCAGCGCGCCCAGCACGGGTCCGAGCACGGTGCCCTGTCCGCCGACGATCGCCATCAGCGCGGTGTCGATCGAGAACTCCATGCCGAGGTTGCGCTCGGGATTGATGTAGCGGAAGAACTGCGCGTAGAACGCACCGCCCAGGCCGGTCATGAAGGCGCTGATCGCGAGCGCGGTCAGCGAGCAGCGCGTGCCGTTGACGCCCAGCGCGGCCGCGCCGTTGGGATCGCCGCGCACCGCCTTGAGGTAGTAGCCCAGGCGCGAGCGCTCGAGCACGATCGTGGCCAGGAGCATGATCACGAGCATCGCGAGCGCGATGTAGTAGTAGGGCACCTTGCCGTCGAACTGGAACACCTGCCAGCCGAGGTCGCTGGGCGGCACCACCAGGCCCTGCGCGCCCTTGAGCGGGATGCCCATGAACTCGTCGGTGTTCTCCAGCCAGATGCGCACGATCTCCGCGAAGGCGATGGTCGTCAGCGTGAAGTAGGGGCCGCGCAGCTTGAAGTTCGGATAGCCGAGGATCACGGCCAGGATGGCCGCGAGCAGGCCCCCGGCCAGCATGCCGAACCAGGGCGACCAGCCGAGCTGTGTGTAGAGCAGCACGGTCGCGTAGCCGGCCAGGCCGGCGAAGACGGCGTGGCCCAGCGAGAGCTGGCCGACGTAGCCGCAGACGAAGTTCCAGGCCGACGCCATGTAGGCGAAGTACAGGATCATGGTCAGCGAGTGCAGCAGGTAGGCCTCCTGCACGAAGAAGGGCAGCACCAGCGCGATCGCCAGCAGGGGAAGGCCTAGGACCGCGGTGATGGAGCGGCGGGAAGTAGACATGGAATTCTTTCAGATCTTGCGGCCGAGCAGGCCGTTGGGCCTGAACAGCAGCACGGCGATGAACAGGCCGAACGAAAAGATGGCGGCCGAGGTCGCGGTCACGTATTGCGAGGCCACCGACTCGAACACGCCGAGCAGCAGCCCGCCGAGGATCGAGCCCGGGATGGAGCCGATGCCGCCCAGCACCACGACCAGGAAGGACTTGACGCCGAACATCTGACCGACCGTGGGCGTGATCGACAGGAAGGGCGTGAGCAGCGCGCCGAACAGCCCCAGGATCGCGGCGCCGATCCCGAAGGTGTGGTTGTAGACGCGCTGGATGTCCACGCCGCTCAAGGCGGCCGCCTCCCGGTTCTGCGCGGTGGCGCGGATCGCGCGGCCGCTGTCGGTGTGGCGCAGGGCCCACCAGAGCACCGCCGCGACCAGCACGCCCGCGGCGCAGCCGATCAGCCGCGGGATGTTGACCGGCAGGCCGGCGATCAGCAGAGAGCCGCTGGCGAACTCAACGTTGGCCGAGCGCACGTCCGGGCCGAAGCCCATCAGCACCAAGTTGTCGAGCACCAGGTAGAGGCCGGTGGTCAGCAGCAGCGCGCCGAGCGGCTCGACCACCAGCGTGGACTCGCGCCGGATCAGCGGGGCGATCACGACGGATTGCGTGAAGTAGCCCAGCAGGTAGAGAAAAGGCACGGTGACCACGACGGAGGCATAAGGGTGCCAGCCGAACGCAGCCCAAAGGCCCCAGCTTGCGTACATGGCCACCATGAGGAAGGAGCCGTGCGCGAAGTTGATGACGCGCAGCACGCCGAAGATCAGGCTGAGCCCGAGCGCGATGCCGCCGTAGATGCCGCCCAGCAGGAGGCCGTTGACGACGGCGTAGAGAAGAATTAGGGGGTCCATAGGAGCTTTCGAAGCCCGCCGGGCCGTGGCCCGGGGAGCGAGGAGGTGCGAAACGCGAAGCCACCAGGCACCGGGCCCAGCGGACGAACAGGCGCGTTGGCTCGCGCGGGGCTCAGCGACGTTCGGGCAGCGGCCAGACCGGGGTGACGCCAGCCAGCCGGTTCGCAGCGGGCCAGACCGTGCGGCGCTCGCCGCCATGGTTCTGCGAGATCACGCCGTGGGCGAAGGTGTTCTGGCCGTTCTCGTCGAACTTGATGCGCTCGTAGCCGGTGATCAGCGCGGGGCCGCTGGTGATGTCGGTCGCGGCCAGCGCGGCGCGCAGCTTCTCGCGGTCCGCGGTGCCGGCACGCTCGAGCGCGTCTTTGACGATGTAGACGTTCGACACGCCCTGGCCCCCGTAGGCGTTGATGCTGTAGCCGATCGCGGCCGTGAAGCGTTTGTCGGCGTCGATCGACGCGGCGTCCTTGGTGGCACGCATGATGTCGATCTGGAAGTCCTCCTGCACGAACATGTTCTCCACGGTCTTGGGCGACACGGCCTTGTAGAAGTTCGGGTCCTCCGAACCGCCCCCGACCGAATGCACACCGTAGGGCACGTAGACACCGCCTTCGTTGAACTGGCGCGTGAACAGGATGTGGTCGGGCGTGTAGGCCACCACGATCAGCGCCTCTGGCTTGGTGGCGCGGATTTTCAGCAATTGGGCCGAGAAGTCCGACTGGTTCGGCGGGTAGGACTCGTCGAGCGAGATCTGGTAGCCGCGTTCCTTGGCCAGCTTCTTGACGTTGGCCGAATGCGAGCGGCCCCAGTCGGTGCCCTCGTAGAACAGGCCGATGGTCTTCGGCCCCTTGCCGGTCTCCTTCTTGAGCATGTCGATGGCGTCGAGCTGCTCGCGGGCGTCGTAGGTGGCCTTGTTGTTCGGGCGAAACACGTACTTGAAGTTGCGCTCGGTGATCTCGTCCTTGACCGCGCCCGTCACCAGCCAGGGCGTCTTGTAGCGCTCGGCGAGTTCGGTCGCGGGAAAGGTCACGCCACTGTTGTAGGCGCCGACCACCATCGCGACGTTCTCGCGCGTGATGAGGCGCTCGGTCTCGGCCACGCCGACGTCGGGCTTCGACTGGCTGTCGGCGAAGACGGGCACCAGCTTCGCGCCGCCCATCGACTTGACACCGCCGGCCGCGTTGATCTGCGCGACCGCGACCTCCGCGCCGACTTTGGTCTGGTTGCCGATGGTGGCCGCGCCGCCGGACAGCGGCAGCACGAAGCCGATCTTCACGTCCTTGGCCTGGGCCGAAGCGAGGGTGCACAGGCCGCCCAGGGTCATGGCGGTCGCCGCCATGACCAATGCGCGGAACGCGCCCGGTTTCGAGGTTTGCATGGAATGTCTCCTGTTGGATGGGGGAATGGGATGAAATCGAAGCGGACTCAGCCGCGCGGCGCGAGGATGAACTCGGCCAGCAGTTGGACCTGTGTCTGAACCATGTGGATGCCGCGGTGCACGCGCAGCCCCAGGTCCGAAGCACGCTGGAGCAGCGCGGTGGTGTCGGGCTGCATCACGACCTCTGCGACCACGGTCGTCGCGCCGAGCGTGGCCGGGTCGAAGGGCAAGGCGTCGCCCGCATGCAGGCCCAGCGCGGTGCCGTTGATCGCGAGGTCGAGCGCCGAGGGGTCGGCGAGCGTGGAGTGCACCGCGACGTTCGGATAGAGCGCTGCCAGCTCGCGTGCGAGCGCCTCGGCCTTCGCGGGGGTCCGGTTGACCAAATGCAGATGGGCCAGGCCCTGGCTGCACAGCTCGTGCGCGATCGCGGTGCCCGCGCCGCCGGCGCCGAACAGGGCCGCACGCCGCCCGCGCACGTCGATGCCCTGCGAGACGAGACCCGCGACGAAACCGACGCCGTCGTACATGCGACCGACGAAGCGGCCGTTGGCGCCGCGGCGTGCGACGTTGCACACGCCCATGTGGCGCGCCGCGCCCTCGAGCGAATCGACCAGCGAGGCGACCGGCGCCTTGTGCGGGATGGTGACCACCACGCCCGCGAGGTTCTCGATGTTGCGCAGGCTCTGCCAGGTCGACTGCAGGTGCGCGGGCGGCACCTTGAGCGCGAACATCACCGCGTTCAGCCCATGGGCCACGCAGTAGCTGTTGAAAAGCGCCGGCGTGCGCACATGCTCCGAGGGATAAGCCAGCAGCGGCACCAGCCGCGTGTGGCCGTCGATGGATGGATGGGCGGCGGAGGGAGGGAGGTCTGGGGCGTGCACGGCGTGCCTTTCTAACGTTGAGATGTATGATATATCCTGCGTCATGTGTCATATCTGGGGTTTACCCAGGCCATCATTAATTAAGGAGACAACTCGATGACCACATCCCCCGCCACCGCTTCCGTCGGTGCTCCGCGTCTGCGCGTTTTCGGTGCGCCGCTGCGCTACATCCAGGGGCCGGGTGCGCTCGATTCGGTGGGTGCCCAAGCCGCGCTGACGGGCCGGGTCGCCCTGCTGGTGGCGGACCGCGTGGTGCTGCAACTGGTGGAGGACAAGGTGCGCGCCTCCTGCGAGGCTGCCGGCGTGCGGCTGGAGGTCGCGCTGTTCTCGGGCGAGGTGACGCCGCCCGAAATCGATCGCCTCTGCGCCCAGGTCCGGGCGCTCGCGCCTACCGCCGTCATCGCCGCGGGCGGCGGCAAGGGCATCGACATCGGCAAGGCCGTGGCCCACGCGCTGGGCGCCGAAGTCGTCAGCGTGCCGACGGTGGCCTCCAACGATGCGCCGACCAGCAAGATCTACGTGGTCTACGACGACTCGCACCGCCTGCTCGCGGTCGAGCACATGGACCGCAACCCCAGTGCGGTGATCGTCGACACCGAACTGATCGCGCGTGCGCCGGCGCGCCTGCTACTGGCGGGCATCGGCGACGCGATCTCGAAGACCTTCGAGGTCGAGCAATGCCAGCGCGCAGGCGGCGCCAACATCTACGGCGGCGCGGGCACGTTGGCTGCGAGCGCGCTGGCGGCGCTGTGCTACGACATGTTGCGCGCGAACGCACCCGCCGCGCTGCGGGCGGTCGAGCGCCAGCAGCCGGATGCCGCACTGGAGAACTGCGTGGAGGCGGCGGTACTGCTGTCGGGCATGTGCTTCGAGAACGGTGGCCTGTCGATCGCCCATGCCATGACGCGCGGCCTGACTGCGGTGCGGGGTGCGCGAGATGCGCTGCACGGGCTGCAAGTGGCTTACGGCCTGCTGGTCCAACTGGTGCTGGAGGAGCGCGATCCGGCCTTCGTGCAGGAACTGGTCGGCTTCTACCGCAGCATCGGTCTGCCGACCGCGCTCGCGGACCTCGGCGTGACCGCGCCGACCGAGGCCGAGATCCAGCAGATCGCCGAACTCACCATGACCGCACCGCACGTGCGCAATTTCCAGCGCCCACTGGATGCGGCGCAGATCGCCGCCGCGATCCATGGCATCGAGGCGGAGCAGGCGATCGCGGCCGCGGCCTGAAGCGAACGCAGGGAGGCGGTGGCTCCTCGTCCGCAGCCCTGGTTAGTGCTTCGGCGTGACGGCCGGCGGCGAGACCGCCGCGATGCGCTGCCGCACCGCGTCGGGCCAGGGCACCGGGCGGTGCGTGTGGTCGTCGCAGATCACCGTCGTCACGCGGGCCTCGAACAGCGCCTGCGCTTGCGCCGGGTCCTCGAGCCTGCAGAGCACCTCGGCACTGGTGCGGCCCAGGCGCAGCACCCGCATGCGCATGTGCAGTTCGGCGTCGCGCGGCGCCGGGCGCAGGTAGTGCACGTCGAGGCGCAGGATGACCTGCGAGCAGGCGCCGCTGCCCGGCGCGGGCAGCCCGACGGCCACCGCATGCTCGTTGCGCGCGTCCTCGCACCAGCGCAGGTAGGCCAGGTGATGGACGTGGCCCAGCGCATCGAGGTCGCTCCAGCGCACCTGCACGCGCAGGCTCCAGTCCCAGGGGGGTGGAGCCTCCGCCGAAGCTTCTTCAGGCGACGCCCATGCAGACATACTTGAGTTCCATGTAGTCGTCGATGCCGTGGCGCGACCCTTCGCGGCCCAGGCCCGATTGCTTGATGCCGCCGAAGGGTGCCTCGGCGGTCGAGATCAGGCCGGTGTTCACGCCGACCATGCCGAACTCCAGCCGCTCGGCGATGCGCCAGCTCCGGCGCAGGCTGCGCGTGTAGATGTACGAGGCCAGCCCGAACTCGGTGTCGTTCGCAATCCGGACCGCCTCGTCCTCGTCGGCGAAGCGGATCAGCGGCGCGAGCGGGCCGAACGTCTCCTCGCGGGCCACGAGCATCGAGGACGTGACGCCAGTCATCACGGCCGGCTCGAAGAAGTTGCCCTCCAGCCGCCGCCCGCCGACCGCCAGCTTCGCGCCGCCGGCGAGCGCATCGGCGATGTGCTCCTCGACCTTCTGCACCGCCTTGGCATCGATCAGCGGCCCGATCTGCACGCCGGCCGCGACGCCGTTGCCGACCCGCAGCGCCGCGACCCGCGCCACCAGCTTGGAGGCGAAAGCGTCGTACACCGCATCGTGCACGAGGATGCGGTTCGCGCACACGCAGGTCTGGCCGTTGTTGCGGAATTTGGCGACCATCGCGCCCTCGACGGCCGCGTCCAGGTCGGCGTCGTCGAAGACGATGAAGGGCGCATTGCCGCCGAGCTCGAGCGACAGCTTCTTGATGGTGGGCGCGCTCTGCTTCATCAGCTGGCGGCCGACTTCGGTCGAGCCTGTGAAGCTGATCTTGCGCACTTGCGGGTTGGCCGTGAGTTCGCCCGCGATCTCGCTGGCGCTGCCGGTCACGATGTTGATGACGCCCGGCGGAATACCCGCCTGCTCGGCCAGCACGGCCATGGCGAGCGCGGAGAAGGGTGTCTGCGAGGCGGGCTTGACCACCATGGTGCATCCCGCGGCCAGTGCCGGGCCCAGCTTGCGCGCCAGCATGGCGTTGGGAAAGTTCCAGGGCGTGATCGCGGCGCAGACGCCGATGGGCTGGCGCAGCGCGACTAGGCGGGTGTTGGCGTTGGCCGAGGGGATTACCTCGCCGTAGGTGCGGCGCGCTTCCTCGGCGAACCACTCGATGAAGCTCGCGCCGTAGGCGACCTCGCCACGCGCCTCGGCCAGCGGCTTGCCCTGCTCGGTGGTCAGGATCAGCGCCAGGTCGTCCTGCGCGGCCATCATGCGCTCGAACCAATGGCGCAGTAGCTCCGAGCGCCGTTTGGCGGTCAGCGCGGCCCAGGCCGGCAGCGCGGCTTCGGCGGCCTCGATGGCCTGCCGCGTGGCGGCGCCGGACATGCGCGGCACATGGCCGATGGTCTCCGCCGTGGCGGGATTGCGGACCGTGATGGTCTCGGGGGCGTCGAGCCAGATGCCGCCGATCAGTGCTTGCTGGCGAAACAGCGTGGGGTCCTTGAGGCCTTGCATGATGGAAATGTCTCCTTTGAACGAATGATGATGCATGATATATCTTTTGACTGAAAAGCCATGCAATGAAGCTGTTCCACTCTCCCGCGTCGCCCTTCGTGCGCAAGGTCACGGTGACCGCGATCGAGCTCGGACTGGCGTCGAGGATCGAGCCGCTGCCGGCCGCCGCGAGCCCCGTCCGGCCCGACCTCGCGGTGGCTGCGCACAACCCGAGCGGCCGCGTGCCGACCTTGCTGACCGACGACGGCATGGCGCTCTACGACTCGGCGGTGATCTGCGAGTACCTCGATGTGCTCGACGGCAGGCAGCGCGTCTTTCCCGCGCCGGGTCCCCTGCGCTGGCGGGCGTTGCAGGCGCAGGCGCTGGGTGACGGCCTGCTTGAGGCCGCGCTGCTCGCGCGCTATGAAGGCACGCTGCGGCCCGAGTCCTGCCGCTGGCCTGCGTGGACGGAAGGCCAGTTGCGCAAGGTGAGCGCCTCGCTGGACGCGGCGGCGGCCCATGTCGCAGGCGCCGACGATGCCTTCGACATCGGCCACATCACGATCGCCTGCGCGCTGGGCTACCTGGACTTTCGCTTTCCGGCCCTGGCCTGGCGCGAACGTCGGGCGGAGGCGGCGGCTTGGTTCGAGGCGGTGCAACAACGTCCTTCGATGGTCGCTACCCGGCCCGCCGATGGCGGCGCCCGCCAGGCTCCATCCGGCCGCTGAAGGGCCTGCCCGGGTGCCGCGCGGCTTCGTTCAGCCCCGGCGGGCGATCAGGCAGTCGGCGTTCAGATCCCCGATGCCGGCCACGCAGAGCATGGCCATGTTGCGGCCGATCTCCTCGCGCAGCAGCCAGATGGCATGTGCGACACCGGCCTGTCCGCCCACGGCCGCCGCTTACATGAAGGGACGCCCGACCCACACGCAACTGGCGCCGAGCGCGAGTGCCTTGAGCGCATCGCCCCCGCGGCGCACACCGCTGTCGAGGAGCACGGGAATGCGGCCGCCGACAGCGCCGCCACGGTGTCGGCGCAGTCCAGCAGTTCAAGCGTGCCGTCGCGCAGATGTGGGTATGAGCCGCTGGGATGAACCAGCGTCCATCGGCGGTTCTGTAGAAGTCCGACTTGAGTTCGCGTGCCTGGGAGGCCTGCGGCACGCGGTGCCCGTGCTGCGTCTGAAAATGGGACGGTTCGAGCGCGCATGCGGCCTGGACCGCATCGATCTCGGTCGTCTGCGGTTGCCGCTGCGCGTGGCAAGGTGCTGCGCCGTCAAGACCATGCCGTTCTCGCCGGTTGTCGGTGCTTGCGAGGGGGCATGGGCGGCTTCGTTGGCTTGACGACGGAAGAATGGAACGGGCAAGTGCCATGGGGCCGTAAATTAATCGGAGCGTGGTGCCACGAATCGATGCCTCGGGCCGTTGGGCCCGCCCTGCGCCCCGCTCCGTCAAAGACTGGCCAACAGCACCGCGCGGCTGACGTCCAGCGTGACGTCCTGCCGCTCGCCGAGCTGCGTCATGCCGTGCGCCGCGAGCTGGGCCACGACCTTCTCGACCTCCTCGGCACCGATGCCGTAGGACGACAGGCGCGTCGGGATGCCCAGTTGCTCGAAGAAGGCACGCGTGTGGGCGATGGCCTGGTCGATGCGTTGCTCCTCGCTGCCGCCGGCCAGTCCCCAGACGCGTTCGGCGTACTGCAGCAGTTTGGTGCGTTTGGCCTCGCGGCGCACCTGCAGCATCGACGGCAGGACGATCGCCAGCGTGCGCGCGTGGTCGATGCCATGCAGCGCGGTCAGCTCGTGGCCCACGACGTGCGTGGCCCAGTCCTGCGGCACACCCGCGCCGATCAGGCCGTTGAGGGCGAGCGTCGCTGACCACATGAGGTTGGCGCGCAGCGCCTCGTTCTTGGGCTCGGCCAGCGTCCGCGGGCCGATCTCGATCAGGAGCTGCAGCAGGCCCTCGGCCAGGCGGTCCTGCACCATGCCGCCCGCGGGATGGGTCAGGTACTGCTCCATCACGTGCGTGAACGCATCGGCCACGCCGTTCGCCACCTGCCGTGCCGGCAGCGTGAAGGTCTTGGTCGGGTCCAGGATCGAGAAGGCCGGAAACACATGCGGGCTCATGAAGACCAGCTTGGTCTGCGTGGCCTGGCGCGTCACCACCGCCGCGTTGTTCATCTCGGAGCCGGTCGCGGGCAGCGTCAGCACGCAGCCCAGCGGCAAGGCGCGGTGCACGTTGCGGCCCTCGCTCTCGAGGATCTGCCAGGGGGCGCCCTCGAAGTCCGCGGCCGCGGCCACGAACTTGGTGCCGTCGATGATCGATCCGCCGCCGACCGCGAGCAGGAAGTCGCGGCGCTGCTCGCGCACTTGCGCGACGGCGCGCATGAGCGTCTCGTAGGTGGGGTTGGGCTCGATGCCGCCGAATTCCTGCACGTCGCGCTGGCCGAGGGCGCGCCGGACCTCGTCCAGCGTGCCGTTCTTCTGCGCGCTCGCTCCGCCGTAGAGCAGCAGCACCCGTGCGTTGGCGGGGATCCGCCGGTCCAGCTGCGCGATGGTGCCGGGGCCGAAGACGATGCGTGTGGGGTTGTGGAAATCGAAGTTCATCATGGTGCTTCTTTCTTGGCGCAGGCCGTCTTCAGCGGGTCGATGCCTTGCGGGCGCCGAGCGGCAGCCGCCACAGGTCGTAGCGCTCCGCGCCGCTCTTCACGGCGCCGGCGAAATGGTTGTTCAGCGCGCTAGAGGTGAAGACCAGGTCGCCGCCCGGCAGGAGGGCAGGCGTGTCCGGCCAGTGCACGCCGTCGTCCGAAGCGATCAGCGACATCGTGTTCGTGCGCGGGTCGTACTTCACGATGCCGTTGCGCGTGACGTCGGTGATGTAGAGCGCACCCTTCGCGTCGGTGACGATGCCGTCGGTGTTGCCGCCAACCGGGCCCAGGTCGCGGACGGCCGCTGTGACCTGCGCCTCGCTCGCATCGGCCTGGCGCAGGATCGCGGTCGGGATCGCATGGGCGCGGGTGCCCGTGGTCACGGTCCAGTACAGCGTGCGGCCATCGGGCGACAGCGCGATGCCGTTGATGCCGATTAGCAGTGGGTTGCCGGCCCAGACTTCGGCGCCGTGCGAGACGACCTTCGCCTCGCGCTCGATCTGCAGCGCTGGATGCCGGTCCAGCACGCGCCGGGCCTGGCCCGAGGCGAAGTCCAGCACGATCACGCCGACCATGTTGTTCGGCGCGCTGCGCATCCCGCTGTCGGAGATGTAGGCCACGCGGCGGCGCTCGTCAACCGCGATGTCGTTGAGGAAGCTGCCCTTGCGGTCGGCCACACCGTCGAGTGGAATGTGCTTGACCGTGCGGCCGGTCTTGAGGTCGAGCACCAGCACCTTCTGGGCGCCGGCCGGGGCCTCGGACTCACCAGCGATGAAGCCCATGTCGAGCGCCCAGAGCCAGCCGTTGCGACGGTCGACGTGGAAGCCGAGCACGTTGCGCAGATTCTGTTCGGGTGCCGCGGTCGTGGCGTTGCCGGTCAGCGAAGGGAAGGCTGTGAGCCTCGCCGGGCCGCTGCGCGCGCTCAGGTCCAGTCGGCTGAGGGTCGCCGGCGCGGCGGCTGAGATCAGGCGCGGCGTGCTCACATAGGCTTGGCCCTGGGCGTCGAAGTGGATGCCGGCGATCGGCGCGCCGACCGAGCCTGCGAAGGGTGCCGGATCGGCGCCGCCCTCCGAGGCGGCCCAACTGACGCCGGCATAGCTGCGCCAGCGTTCGAGCGGCAGGCCTTCGGCCGCGTGGGCGGCGTGCGTGCCGGTGACGAGGGCCGCCAGTGCGAAGGCGGCGATGCGGAAGGAGCGATTGAACATGGTGGTGCTTTGTATGGAAGGAAAAGGAAGGGATAGGGCGGCGCCCTCATGCGACCTGCTTTAGGTGCAGCAGCTCGAAGGCGCCGATCAGCGGGCCGGCGGTGGCACGGAAGTCGTCCATGTGCGGGCCGCGCATGTGGAGTTCCCAGGACGCGCGGTCGCGCCAGCGTTCGAAGAACACGACGCGGCCGGGCTGCGCCAGCGACTCGTGCAGCTCGTAGCTGATGCAGCCCGCCTGCGCGCGTGCCAGCGGCGCGAGCGCAGCCTGCGCCCTCACGAGCGTGGCTTCATGGCCCGGCTTGGCCTGGACGAGGGCGACGATGACGAGATCGGACATGCGGTGCGCCCGGCTCAGAGGATCGAGCGGAAGGTGCCGCCCTCGACGCGCACGGCCGCGCCGTTGGAGGCCGCGCCCTTCGGGCTGGCCAGCAGCGCCACCATGGCCGCGACCTCGTCGGCTTCGATCATCCGGGCGATCAGCGAGCTGGGGCGGTAGGTCTTGAAGAAGTGGGCTTCGATCTCCGCGTCGCTCATGCCGGCACGCGGCGCGGTCTGGCGCAGGTAGTCCACGATGCCTTCGGAGCGGGTGGCGGCCGGCAGCACGCTGTTGACCGTCACGCCCGTGCCCTGGGTCAGTTCGGCCAGCCCGCGCGAGACCGCGAGCTGGGCCGACTTGCTCACGCCGTAGTGCACCATGTCCGGCGGCGTGAACGCACCGACCTCGCTCGAGATGAAGATCACCCGGCCCCAGTTCTTCCGCAGCATGCGCGGGAAGTAGTGGCGCGACAGCCGCACGCCCGACATCACGTTGACGTCGAGCATGCGCAGCCAGTCGTCGTCGCTAATCTCGGCGAAGGGCTTGGCTTCGTAGTAGCCCAGGTTGTTGACGAGGATGTCGGTGTCGGGCTGCGCCGCGATCAGTGCGGCGGCGCCGTCGGCGGTGCTCTGGTCGGACACGATGGCCGACAGCCTGGTGCCCGGTGCCGCCGTGGCGATCTCCGCCACGGCGGCGTCGAGCTTGTCGCGGCTGCGTCCGGTGATCGTGACCGCCACGCCTTCGGCGGCCAGGGTGCGGGCGATGGCCAGTCCGATGCCGGCCGTGGCGCCGGTGACGATGGCCGTCTTATCTTGGAGTTGCAGATCCATGGAGAATTCCTCGAGAGGTTTACTGGAGTCGTTTGAGCATTTCGTGGGCGACACCGATCGCCGACGCGGGGTTCTGGCCGGTGATCAGCTCGCGGTCCGTCACCACGTTCGCGGTGAAGGGCGTCTGGTTGCTGCGGTAGCTGCCGCCGGCCTGCTGCAGCGCGGTCTGGGGGTAAAACTTCATGACGCCGCCCTGCAGCAGGGCCTTGGCGAGCTCTTCCTCCTGGTTGCTGATCACGGTCATGCGGTAGCCGGCGTAGATCCAGTCCGGCCGCTGCGCGACCGTGCCGCTCGCCGCCAACTGGCGCGTGAAAGCCGGCGCATCGGACAGCGTCGACAGCAGGGCGATCGGGCCGTGGCACACCAAGGCCGTGGTCTTGCTGCGGGCATGGAAGTCCGCTAGCAGCCGGCCGAGCGCGGGGCTGGTCAGCAGGTCCTGCATGGGCGCGTGGCCGCCGGGCACGTAGACCGCGTCGAAGCGCGCGTAGCCGATCTGCTCCACGCGCGAGAGGCTGATCACCGGCGATTCCGTGCGCGAGGTGAGCTTGAGCTTGTCCAGCAGCGCCTGGTGTTCCCGCAGCGCGGCTTCGTCGCCGTCGAAGTGCGTCTTGTCGGCCGAGGACACGTCCAGTGTCGGCGCATCGCCCTTGGGCGTGGCGAAGGTCAGCTGGTGGCCGGCCTCGAGCAGCAGCTTCACCGGCTGCATCAGCTCGTTGAGGTAGAAGCCGGTGGCGAAGACCTTGCCGTCTTTCAGGTCCAGGCGGTCGGCATCCGACAGCACGACCAGCACGTTAGCGGCTTGGGCGCCGAGGGCGGACAGGCCGAGCAGGGCCGCGGCGACGAGTTGGCGAAGTGGCAGGTGGGGCATGGGGTGGCTCCGGTTGGCGTGGGTGCTCAGTCCTGGCGCAGCAGCAGGTCGCGCATCGCGGCGCCCACGCCCGCGGCCGACTGCGGGTTCTGGCCCGTGACGAGCCGGCCGTCGACCACGACCTTGGCGGTCCAGTCGGGCGCCGGATGGTGGTGCGCGCCACGCTGGGTGAGCATGGAGGCGAGCAGGAAGGGCACGACCTGCTCGAGCTGCACCGCGCGTTCCTCGTCGTCGGTGAAAGCGCTTAGATTCTTGCCTGCGACCAGGTAGGCGCCGTTGCCCAGCGTCACGTTGACCAGTGCCGAGGGGCCATGGCACACCGCGCCGACCACGCCGCCCGCTTCGTAGATCTCGCGCGTCACGCGGGCCACGTCGGGGCTGGTGGGGAAGTCCCACATTGCGCCGTGTCCGCCGGCGAAGAAGATCGCGCTGTACTTCGAGGCGTCGACATCGCCGAGGGCGCGCGTGTGGCTCAGAGCATCACGGAATGCAAGGTCCGCCCAGTAGCGGACGTTGACTGCATCCTTGAAGTCAAGGCCATCGACCGGCGGTTCGCCGCCCTGGATGGAGGCGAGCTCGAACGGAATGCCTGCGGCCTCGAGTTCGGCCAGCGGATGGGTCAATTCGCCGAGGTAGAAGCCGGTCGGCTCGCCGGTGGCGCCTTTGGTGCCGTGGCTGGTGAGCACCATCAGCACAGGCTTGCGGGCGGCGGTGGGAAGTGTGGAAGTCATCGTTGGCTCCTGACAAGGTGAGGGAAATAGGTGTTGACGTCCTATGCATTGAATGTATTGACCGCTCTCTCGGGGATAAACTGACCCTCGGGAAAAACATTTGTTCTTCAGGAGTCAAGATGAGTCGGCGATTCGATCACCTCGGGGATGTGGAGACCTTTGTGACGGTGATCGAGAAGGGTTCCATGACGGCGGCTGCGGTCGTGCTGGGGACGACGCCTTCCGTTCTCAGCCGTGCGATCACGCGCCTCGAGGGCCGGTTGGGCGTGCAGTTGCTGCGCCGCACGACGCGGCGCTTGAGCCTTACCGAGCACGGCCGGCTTTACCTGGAACAGTCGCGCGCGGCCTTTGCGCTGATCGACGACGCCGAGCGCGCGATGCAGGGGCAGGGCGACGAACTGACGGGCAGCGTGCGCCTGAGCGTTCCCACCACGTACGGGCATCACCGGCTGCCGATGCTGCTGCAGCGCTTCTCTGCCGCGCACCTGCAGGTGCGCGTCGAACTGAACATCACCAACCGCAACGTCGACCTCGTCGCCGAGGGCTACGACCTCGCGATCCGGTTGGGCCAGCTGCCCGACAGCGGGCTGGTTGCACGCAAGCTTGAAGACGCGCCGATGTGCCTGATTGCGGCTCCGGGCTACGTCACGCGCGCAGGTGCGCCGGGCAGCATCGGCGAACTGGCGCGGCACGCCTGCCTGCCTTTCGTGATGCCCAGCACGGGCCGTGTGTCGCCCTGGATCCTGCAGGATGACGGGCGCGACGTGGATTGGACGCCGCACGGCAGCCTCCATGTGTCGGATGACGTGCTGGGTGTGGTCTCGCTCGCGCTGGGCGGCCTGGGCATCTGCCAGACCTACGACTTCATTGCGCGCGATCTCATCGCACAGGGGCGCGCGGTCGAAGTGCTGACGCAGGCGCGCGGGCGCTCGCGGCCGTTTTCCGTGATCTATGCGCCACACAGGCGACTGTCGTCCGCGTCGCGGGTGCTGATCGATTCCTTGGTTGGGGCGGTGACTTGAGTTGGCGGCTGGATCGCCTGGGGCGTCGCCTTCATGCTGACCGTCGGCTTGGCCTCAGTGGGTTCGTTGAAGGGGCGCGATCGACAGGAGCTCGATGCGCAGCACCGAAACGCGGCCCGCATGAGACGCTCATTGCTGCAATTCTCAGGTCTGGGAATTCGATACGGTAACCCTGAGTGACCCCACAGCACTACACCGAACATACTGCGTAGTTTGACAAGAGTGGCTTCAATGCGACGACCTCGCTTCGACGCGGCGTGAGGGCAGCCGCCGGTCGCGCGGCCGCAACCGACGGCGACGAACGGGCGGCTCGTCAGCTATCAGAGGGTGCGACCGACCAAGCCCTCGATGATTGCGCTCGGGGAACTGGCCGTACGCAGGAGTCGATCCACATCTTGCCGCGACGGCGCGCCGAACTCGCGACGGTACTCGCGGCTGAACTGCGAAGGGCTTTCGTAACCGACATGAAAAACTGCGGTAGAGGCATCCAGCTGCTCTGTGAGCATCAGCCGGCGTGCCTCATAGAGGCGAAGGTGCTTCCAAAACTGCAGTGGACTCATGACAGTCAGTTGCCGGAAGTGGTGGTGAAAACGGGAAGGGCTCATCTGCACGAGATCGGCCAACGATTCGACGTGCAGCAGTTGGGCGGAATTCGACTTCAGCCAGCCAATGGCTCGGGCCACGCGGTGGCCTTGACTTCCCACGGACGCTAGCTGCCACAGCAGCCCGCTGCGCTCGCCGAGGAGAACACGGTAGTAAATTTCCCTCTCGATCAAAGGGGCGAGAACTGTGATGGCCTGCGGTTCGCCAAGCAACTGCACCAGCCGGTCGTCTACCCGCCGTCGGCTACTTGATCGACCAGGGGGCTGACGTCGAACATGCGATCAGCGTAGTCCAGAATTCCTGCCGATTCCATAAAGGGGGGGCGGCTCCCTTTCGACATCACCTGCCCCGCCTGCCAGTCCTAGTGCCATCGGTAAGAAGGCTAGCGCAGCCATCGGCAATGTCGCCGATGCGGTCGTGGCATCGCTGGTGTAGCGCTGGGAGAGGCTCGATGTTGAAAATCCAGCCAAAACTTCTGGATTCCAGAAATTTTCAGACCTATATGACTGAGGTGAGCACGCAGGAGAGCTCAGCTCTTTCGAGTTGGCTTTCGTGCATGACCGACGGGTTTGTCCAGGTCCTTAAAAAATTCTGATGGTTGGACGCCGAGGCCTTCGATGATTTTGAGGATGTTGATGAGTGCGAGATTGTGCTCGCCGCGTTCAATTCCACCCATATAGCTGCGATCTATTCCGCAAGCATCGCCAAACGCCTCTTGCGAATAGCCAAGGTCCTTTCTGCGGCGGCGAACGGCTTCTCCGAAAGCCACTAGCTCCGAGGCTTTCTGTTTGTCCGATGTACCAGTTTTGACCATCCGCCAATGGTCTTGCCATCCCGCATAAAGCTCCACGGGATAAAATTGCGCGGGATATAGTTACCATTTGAGAAAAGAGTTTCAAAGAGCGTCGAGAGCCTTGGGTGTTGGATTCCGCCGATCGCTGACCCTAGATTTCCATTGAATACTGACCCACCCGTTTTGTGAGCCTGAAGGCTTCACAGTGTGGATAAGTGCTTGGTGTTCTCCTTGTGTGGATCTGCCGCAGATTGCGCCGCTGTTTGCGCGATTTGGTTGCCTCGATCGCGAGCCAGGTCGCGAGCTTCTCGGCATAGGGATCGAGCTTGCTTGAACTCGTCCGCTTGGCGTAGCGCGGCTCTTCATCGCCGGCTCGCAGGTACTTCTTTACGGTGTTGCGAGACAGGCCTGTACGCCTGGCTATCTCGCGAATGGACATCTGCTCGCGCAGGGCCCAGCGTCTGATGACACTCAATGTCGCCACGTCTATCACTCCTAGGATCCCCTGCTTTAAAAATCAGCAGGGTAGGGTTTTACGTGGGTCAGTCTTAGACGGAAATTACTGCGTTAACTGGGTCAAATTTCGGCGGCAATCAACACGCCCCGACGATGGCAAGCCCAACCGACCACGGAATGTCCATGTCACTGCGCTCGCGACGCGAGACGCCATCCATACGGGTCAGCATCGTGCGTCGCTGGTCCGGCGTGTTGATGAGGAACTTGACGACGCCTGCAATGCCGCAAAGGGCAACAGCGCCTCCGATGATCATCAATCCCCAGACTTCCATATTGAACGTGAGGGGAAATGCACCATCGGCGCTTGCGACAAAGGGTTCGCGTCCCCTTCGCGTGACAACGATTTGTCCGGCGCGCCATGCGTTGAATCCGTGCAGAAAGGCAAAGACGCCCAAGGAGAGGGTCGCAGTGAGCATGAAGAACAGCTTGAGGAATCGCAAAAGCATGCTTTGGTGTTCAGCTTGAAGGAACGAAACGCCAGACGACTGTAGCGACACAAGCCATTGGCGCAAGAGGCCCTGGCGCCTTTGGCCCCGGCAGGTCCTCGCAAAGCGGGCATGCCCGAAGCCCCCCACACCCCACCTTCAGCCCCCGCCGCGCCAAGTGTTCCAATAGAGCCCTTCATGAGCGCCACCGACCCCACTCCCGGCCCCTGCCCCTGCGGCCGCACCGACCGTCGCGACAAGCCCATTGGCTACGCCCTGTGCTGTGGGCGCTACCTCGACGATTTCGAGAACACGCCGGCGCCCGACGCCGAATCGCTGATGCGTTCGCGCTACTCGGCCTTCGTGCTGGCGCGTGCCGACTACCTGCTCGCCACCTGGCATGCGTCGAAGCGACCGGCTTCGGTCGAGTTCGAGCCGGGCGTCAAATGGCTGGGGCTGGACATCCGCTCGCGCTCGGTGCTCGATGCCGACCATGCCGAGGTCGAGTTCGTCGCCCGCCAGCGCGGCGCGACAGGCGTGGCGTTCCGCCTGCACGAGCGCAGCCGCTTCGTGCGCGAGGACGAGCGCTGGTTCTACGTCGACGGCGACCTGCACCAGCCCCCGGGTTGACGGCGGCGGGCTTCGGCCCGCACAATCGGCCCCGCTCCGGGGTGCACGCATGTGGTGTGCTGAGATGGCAAAGCTGCCGACCCGCGAACTTGATCCGGGTCATACCGGCGTAAGAAGAGCTGCACTCCCTGACTTCGGTCCGTCACTCACTTTTTCGGTGGCGGGCCTTCCGAGGTCCATCGAGCGATTGCGGAGCACCCTTTCCCTCAACAAGGAGTGCCCCCGATGAATGCCCCCGACAAATTCACCTCGCTGCTGTCGCTGACGCGCGAACCCTTTCCCGCCTCGCACAAGTGCGTCATTCCGGGCAGCCGGCCCGACCTGTTCGTGCCCGTGCGTGACGTGGCGCTGACCAACGGCGAAACCGTGTCCCTGTACGACACCTCGGGCCCCTACACCGACCCGAAGGTCGAGATCGACGTGCGCCGCGGCCTGCCCGACGTGCGCAGCGCCTGGGTCATCGAGCGTGGCGACACAGAAAGCTACGAAGGCCGCACGCACCACGCGCTGGACGACGGCGCCAAGAACGAAGACCGCGACGCGCAGCGCCTGGCCGAGCTGCGCGCCGGTGCCTCGGCGCTGCAACGCACGCCGCGCCGCGCCAAGTCGGGCGCCAACGTCACCCAGATGCACTACGCGCGCCGCGGCATCGTCACGCCCGAAATGGAATACGTGGCCGTGCGCGAGAACGGCAAGCGCGAGTGGATGGCCGAGTACCTGGCCAACGAGGAGCGCGCCAAGCGCGTGGCGGGCAACCCGATGGGTGCGAGCATTCCGCGCATCATCACGCCCGAGTTCGTGCGCGACGAGGTGGCCCGTGGCCGCGCGATCATTCCCGCGAACATCAACCACCCCGAGGTCGAGCCGATGGCCATCGGGCGCAACTTCAAGGTGAAGATCAACGCCAACATCGGCAACTCGGCCGTCACCTCGAGCATCGAGGAAGAGGTCGAGAAGCTGGTGTGGGCCATCCGCTGGGGCGCCGACAACGTCATGGACCTGTCGACCGGCAAGAACATCCACACCACGCGCGACTGGATCGTGCGCAACTCGCCGGTGCCCATCGGCACGGTGCCGATCTACCAGGCGCTCGAAAAGGTGGGCGGCGTGGCCGAAGACCTGACCTGGGAAATCTACCGCGACACGCTCATCGAGCAGGCGGAGCAGGGCGTGGACTACTTCACCATCCACGCGGGCCTGCGCCTGCCGTTCATCCACCTCACGGCCGACCGCATGACGGGCATCGTGTCGCGCGGCGGCTCGATCATGGCCAAGTGGTGCATCGCGCACCACAAGGAGAGCTTCCTCTACACGCACTTCGAGGACATCTGCGACATCATGAAGGCCTACGACGTGAGCTTCTCGCTCGGCGACGGCCTGCGTCCCGGCAGCGGTGCGGATGCGAACGACGAGGCGCAGTTCGCCGAGCTGCGCACGCTGGGCGAGCTCACGCAGATCGCCTGGAAGCACGACGTGCAGACCATGATCGAAGGCCCGGGCCACGTGCCGATGCACATGATCCAGGCGAACATGGACGAGCAGATCAAGCACTGCCACGAAGCGCCGTTCTACACGCTCGGCCCGCTGACCATCGACATCGCGCCGGGCTACGACCACATCTCCAGCGCCATCGGCGCCGCGATGATCGGCTGGGCCGGTACGGCGATGCTCTGCTACGTGACGCCCAAGGAGCACCTGGGCCTGCCCGACCGCGACGACGTGAAGCAGGGGATCATTGCCTACAAGATCGCCGCGCACGCGGCCGACGTGGCCAAGGGCCACCCGGGTGCGCGCTCGCGCGACGACGCGCTGAGCAAGGCACGCTTCGAGTTCCGTTGGCAAGACCAGTTCAACCTGGGCCTGGACCCCGACACGGCGCGCGAATTCCACGACGAGACGCTGCCGAAGGACTCGAGCAAGGTGGCGCACTTCTGTTCGATGTGCGGCCCCAAGTTCTGCTCGATGAAGATCACGCAGGAAGTGCGTGAGTACGCGGCCAAGAAGGGCGTGGCCGAGGCGGCTGCCATGGCCGAGGGCATGGAAGAGAAGTCGAAAGAATTCATGGCCGGCGGCGGCGAGATCTACATCCCGATCCGGCCAGTGGCCTGAGATGGCCCGATAGCCTGAGTCTCCCCGTGCGGAAAGGGGGCGTTGCTACCATGGGGCCAGACCCCTGAACTCCTGCCTCGCAATGACCCCTTTCCCCTTTTCCGCCGTTCTCTTCGATTGCGACGGCGTGCTCGTCGATTCCGAACCCATCACCAACCGCGTGCTCGCCGACATGCTCGGCGAGCTCGGCTGGCAGCTCACGGCCGAGGAATCGATGAACATCTTCACCGGCAAGGCCGTGAAGGACGAGACGGCGCTCATCGAGGCCAAGACAGGCTTCAAGATCACCGACGACTGGCTGCGCGGTTTCCGCGCCCGCCGCAACGAGGCGCTGGACCGCGACCTCGTCGCCATTCCCCATGCGCCCGCCGCCATCCGCGAGATCCATGCGCGGCTCAAGGGCCGCATCGCCTGCGCCTCGGGCGCCGACCGCCACAAGGTCGAGCTGCAGCTGGCCAAGGTCGGCCTGCTCGACTGCTTCGAGGGCCGCATCTTCAGCGGCCACGAGATGCCGCGTTCCAAGCCGCATCCCGATGTGTACCTGGCCGCGGCGGAAGCGCTCGGTGTCGATCCGAAGCGCTGCGCGGTGGTCGAAGACACGGTCACCGGCGCGATGGCCGGCGTGGCCGCGGGCGCCACGGTGTTCGGCTACAGCACGGGCGAGTCGGGCCACAGCGGCCCGGGTGCGCTGCGCGCCGCGGGTGCCGTGGCCGTGTTCAGCGACATGACCGGGCTGCCCGCGTTGCTGGCCGGGTACGGCCTGCAGGCGGCCTGAGTTTCTGGTGCAATGACGCCCGTCAGCGCGTGGCGCGCCCGTCGCCTTCACGCGCTTCTTCCCACGAATTCGCAAGGACCCTGCCCATGACCTCCGAGTACCAGACCGAGCAACCCGACCGCAGCGAGATCGACGCGCTTCAGGGCCCGGCCGTGGTGGAGTTCGGCACCAACTGGTGCGGCATCTGCAAGGCTGCGCAGCCGAACATCGCCGAGGCCTTTGCCAAGTACCCGAACGTGCGCCGCATCAAGGTGGAAGACGGCAGCGGCCGCCCGCTGGGCCGCTCGTTCAACGTGCGGCTGTGGCCCACGCTGGTGTTCCTGCGCGACGGGCAACAGGTCGCGAAGCTGGTGCGGCCGGAAGACAGCCAGTCGATCGCCGATGCGCTGGCGTTGATCGATTCGCCGGCCTGAGTTCCGTTATTGAGGGCGACGCTCCCGCCGACGGGGAGCCTTGCTCCGCGAATGTCCCCCGGGGCTTCGCCCCTCCTCCTTGATTTCGCTGCGCAAGGCACCCCATCGGCGTGAGCGTGGGGCAGTGCGGTTGTTGATCGGCCGCACACCAGCGCTGTTTCCCGTGCGCAGGACACTGGGTGCTTCCCGCAGCGAAATCAAGGAGGAGGGGCGAAGCCCCGGGGGACATTCGCGGAGGGAAGTACCCGGTGGCCTGTGCACGCGCCCTGAACAAGCGCCCTACAACCCCAGCTGCCGAAAATCCCGAGGCGCGTGCCCCGTCCACTGCAGGAACGCGCGCGAAAAGCTCTTCTCGTTGCGAAAGCCCACCGCCAGCGCCACCTGCTTGATCGGCCGCGTCGTCCGGCGCAGCTGCTCCACCGCCAGCTCGTGCCGCACTTCGTTCTTCAGCACCTGCAGCGAGGTGCCTTCCTCATGCAGCTGCCGGTGCAAGGTGCGCCCCGACACGTTCAACAGCCCCGCCAGCGCCTCGGCCGTGGTCGCCTCGCCCGCGCGCGCGCGCAGCAGTTCGCGCACGCGCTGGCCCAGCAGGCGGTCGCGGCGGTACTGCAGCACCGTGAGCGGCAGGGCGCGCTTGAGCATGGTGCGCAGCGCGCGCTCGTCGCGCAGCAGCGGCAGCGCGAGGTAGCGCTCGTCGAAACTGATGCTGGCCTGCGGCGCGTCGAAGTGCACGTCGGGCGTGAACATCAGCGGGTAGGCGTCGCGGTGCGGCGGCGCCGCGAACGGAAAGGTGGCCTGGCGCAGCGAGATGCGCGAGTCGATGGCCCAGCACACGTAGCCGTGCATGAAGCGCAGGCTGGTCACCAGGCAGAACTCGCGGAATGCAGGGTCGAGCGGGCGGTTCTCGGTGATGCGCAGCGTGGCCACGCCGCCGGTCACTTCCAGCGCGAGCGTGATGTCCTCGGTCAGCAGGCGGTGGTGGCGGCACCAGCGTTTCATGGCCACGCCCAGGTCGGGCGAGGTGAGCGAGGCGCGGCACAGCATGCCGTAGCTGCCCCAGGGCAGGCGGCGCGAGAACCAGCCCAGCGCCTCGTCGTCCAGCTCCTGCATCGCGTGGCCCGACAGCGCCTCGAACTGCGCGGCCGTCACCCGGGCGCCCGGACGGGCCAGTTCGCGCGGCGCGATCTGTGCCGCCTGCAGGGCCTGCGCCGGGTCCTTGCCGTAGCGGGCATACCCTTGCACGATGGCTCGCACGAAGGCCATCGGCGTGACGGCGCGGGCGGGTCGCAGGAAGGCGGGGGACGACGTGGTGGAGGGCATCGGTCGTGGCGCAATTTGCAACCATTGTGGCGCCAATTGCGGCGCCACGAGGCGTAAGCTGCGTTTTTTCAAGCGCCATCCGCGCGGGCAGCCCTGCGCGCCGACCCCTTCAGAGGAGACAAGACTCATGCACGATTTCGGCCTCAACTTCGACCTGGGCGACGACATCGACGCGCTGCGCAGCGCGATCCAGGACTTCGCCGCCAACGAAATCGCGCCCCGCGCCGCCGAGATCGACCGCGACAACCTGTTCCCTCACGACCTGTGGCAAAAGCTCGGCGAGCTGGGCCTGCACGGCATGACGGTGAAGGAAGAATTCGGCGGCACCGAGCTGGGCTACCTGGCCCACATCGTGGCCATGGAAGAAGTCTCGCGCGCCTCGGCCTCGGTGGGCCTGTCGTACGGCGCGCACTCCAACCTGTGCGTGAACCAGATCCACCGCAACGGCAGCGAAGCGCAGAAGAAGAAATACCTGCCCAAGCTGGTGAGCGGCGAGCACGTGGGCGCGCTGGCCATGAGCGAGCCCAACGCCGGCTCCGACGTGGTGAGCATGAAGCTCAAGGCCGACAAGAAGGACGGCTACTACGTGCTCAACGGCGGCAAGATGTGGATCACCAACGGCGGCGACGCCGACACGCTGGTCATCTACGCCAAGACCGAACCCGAAATGGGCGCGCGCGGCATGACCGCCTTCATCGTCGAAAAGAATTTCAAGGGCTTCTCGGCCGGCACCAAGCTCGACAAGCTCGGCATGCGCGGCTCCAACACCTTCCCGCTGTTCTTCGACAACTGCGAAGTGCCCGAAGAGAACGTGCTCGGCGGCGAAGGCATGGGCGCCAAGGTGCTGATGAGCGGCCTGGACTACGAGCGCGCCGTGCTCTCGGGCGGCCCGCTGGGCATCATGGCCGCCTGCATGGACGCCGTGATCCCCTACATCCACGAGCGCCAGCAGTTCGGCCAGAGCATCGGCGAGTTCCAGCTGATGCAGGGCAAGATCGCCGACATGTACTCGACCTGGCAGGCCACCCGCGCCTACGTGTACGCCGTGGGCAAGGCCTGCGACCGCAACGACCATGCGCGCACCTTCCGCAAGGACGCGGCCGGCGCCATCCTGTACTCGGCCGAGAAGGCAACCTGGATGGCCGGCGAGGCGATCCAGACGCTGGGCGGCGTGGGCTACACCAAAGACTTCCCGGTCGAGCGGCTGTGGCGCGACGCCAAGCTGTACGAGATCGGTGCGGGCACGAGCGAAGTGCGCCGCATGCTCATTGGCCGCGAGCTGTTCTCAGAAACCGCATAAGTCGCGCTGCTCACCCTCACCCCCACCCTCTCCCCGTAGGGAGAGGGCGCCAGACAAGGAGACAAGACGATGCCACTGACGCAGAGCCTGGCCCAAGGCGCCACGGACGTCCCCCTCATCGAGCAAGCCATCGGCGACTTCTTCGACGACATGGTTGCCAAGCAACCGGAACGCGAAGCCCTCGTCAGCCGCCACGAAGGCCAGCGCTTCACCTACCGCGAACTGCAGACCGCGTCGAACAAGCTGGCGAGCGCGCTGCTGAACCTGGGGCTCGTGCCCGGCGACCGCGTGGGCATCTGGTCGCACAACAACGTGCCCTGGGTGCTGATGCAGATCGCCACCGCCAAGGTCGGCCTGATCCTCGTCAACATCAACCCCGCCTACCGCACCTCGGAACTCGAGTACGCGCTCAACAAGGTCGGCTGCAAGGCGCTGGTGACGATGGCGCAGTTCAAGACCAGCGACTACCTGGGCATGCTGCGCGAGCTGGGCCCGGCCAAGCTGCCGCTGCTGCAGCACACCTTCTGGATCGACAAGCTCGGCCAGGGCGACGAGCAGCCCGGCATGCGCCGCTTCAGCGAGCTGCTGGCCAGCGGCGATGCGGCCGACGCGCGCGTGGCCGCCACGCAGAAGACGCTGAAGGCCACCGACCCGATCAACATCCAGTTCACCAGCGGCACCACGGGCTTTCCCAAGGGCGCGACGCTCACGCACCGCAACATCCTGAACAACGGCTTCTTCATCGGTGAGTGCATGAAGCTCACGCCGGCCGACCGCCTGTGCATCCCGGTGCCGCTGTACCACTGCTTCGGCATGGTGCTGGGCAACCTGGCCTGCCTCACGCACGGCTCGGCCATCGTGTACCCGAACGACGGCTTCGATCCGCTCACGGTGCTCGAGACGGTGCAGGCCGAGAAGTGCACGGGCTTGCACGGCGTGCCCACGATGTTCATCGCCGAGCTGGACCATCCGCGCTTCAAGGAGTTCGACCTGTCGACGCTGCGCACCGGCATCATGGCCGGCTCGCCGTGCCCCATTGAAGTGATGAAGCGCGTGGTGAACGAGATGCACCTGGGCGAGATCACCATCGCCTACGGCATGACCGAGACCAGCCCCGTGAGCTGCCAGAGCAGCACCGACACGCCGCTGGACCGCCGCGTGTCGACCGTGGGCACCGTGCAGCCGCACCTCGAGGTGAAGATCATCGACCCCGAGACCGGCGCGATCATGCCGCCGGGCCAGTCGGGCGAGCTGTGCACGCGCGGCTACTCGGTGATGCACGGCTACTGGGAAGACGAGCCCAAGACGCGCGAGGCCATCGACGCCGAGCGCTGGATGCACACCGGCGACCTCGCCACCATGGACGCCGAGGGCTACGTGAACATCGTCGGGCGCATCAAGGACCTGGTGATCCGCGGCGGCGAGAACATCTACCCGCGCGAGATCGAAGAATTCTTGTACCGCCATCCGAAGGTGCAGGACGTGCAGGTGGTCGGCCTGCCCGACAAGAAGTACGGCGAAGAGCTGTGCGCCTGGATCATCGTCAAGCCCGGCCAGACGGCCACCGACACCGAGATCCGCGATTTCTGCAAAGGGCAGATCGCGCACTACAAGGTGCCCAAGTACATCCAGTTCGTCTCCGAGTTCCCGATGACGGTGACCGGCAAGATCCAGAAATTCAAGATCCGCGACGCCATGACCGAGCAGCTCGGTCTCAGCCAAGAAAAGACAGCATGAGCAAACTCGAAACCAAACTGAATGCGCGTTCGGCCGACTTCCAGGCCAACGCCGCGGCCATGCGTGCGCTGGTCGACGACCTGCAGCAGCAGTTCGCGAAAGTGGAGCAGGGCGGCGGCGAGGCCGCGCGCGCCAAGCACACGGCACGCGGCAAGCTGCTGCCGCGCGACCGCGTGGCCGAGCTGCTCGACCCGGGCACACCCTTCCTCGAGATCGCGCCGCTGGCCGCGCATGCGATGTACCTCGATGCCAAGGGGGCCGAGTCGGCGCCGGGCGCCGGCATCATCGCGGGCATCGGTCGGGTGAACGGCGTCGACTGCATGATCGTGTGCAACGACGCCACCGTGAAGGGCGGCACCTACTACCCGATGACGGTCAAGAAGCACCTGCGCGCGCAGGAGATCGCCGAGCAGAACCGCCTGCCCTGCATCTACCTCGTGGACTCGGGCGGCGCCAACCTGCCGAACCAGGACGAGGTGTTTCCGGACCGCGAGCACTTCGGCCGCATCTTCTACAACCAGGCCAACATGAGCGCCCAGGGCATTCCGCAGATCGCGGTGGTCATGGGCTCGTGCACGGCCGGCGGCGCGTACGTGCCGGCGATGAGCGACGAATCGATCATCGTGAAGAACCAGGGCACCATCTTCCTGGGCGGCCCGCCGCTCGTGAAGGCGGCCACCGGCGAGGTCGTGTCGGCCGAAGACCTGGGCGGCGGCGACGTGCACACGCGCCTGTCGGGCGTGGTCGACCACCTGGCGCAGAACGACCTGCACGCGCTGGCGCTGGCGCGCTCGGCGGTGGCCAACCTCAACGCGAAGGCCGCCGACACGCCGCAAGGCGCCGCGGTGCGCGCGCCCGACTTCCCGCGCGAAGAGCTGTTCGGCGTGATCCCCACCGACACGCGCAAGCCCTTCGACGTGCGCGAGATCATTGCGCGCATCGTCGACGGCAGCGAGTTCCACGAGTTCAAGGCCCGCTTCGGCGCCACGCTGGTCTGCGGCTTTGCCGAGATCGAGGGCATGCCCGTGGGCATCATCGCCAACAACGGCATTTTGTTCAGCGAGTCGGCGCAGAAGGGCGCGCACTTCATCGAGCTGTGCTGCCAGCGCAAGATCCCGCTGGTGTTCCTGCAGAACATCACCGGCTTCATGGTGGGCCGCAAGTACGAGAACGAAGGCATCGCGCGCCACGGCGCCAAGATGGTGACGGCCGTGGCCACGGCCAACGTGCCCAAGTTCACGATCATCATCGGCGGCAGCTTCGGCGCCGGCAACTACGGCATGTGCGGCCGCGCGTACAGCCCGCGCTTCCTCTGGATGTGGCCCAACGCGCGCATCAGCGTCATGGGCGGCGAGCAGGCCGCGAGCGTGCTGGCCACCGTGAAGCGCGACGGCATCGAACTGAAGGGCGGCAGCTGGAGCGCCGACGAAGAAGAAGCCTTCAAGGCCCCGATCCGCCAGCAGTACGAAGACCAGGGCCACCCCTACTACGCCACCGCGCGCCTGTGGGACGACGGCATCATCGATCCGGCCGACACGCGCCGCGTGCTGGCACTGGGCTTGGCCGCGTCGCGCAACGCGCCGATCCCCGAGCCGAAATTCGGCATCTTCCGCATGTGACGAGGGGCACCGCATGAGCAGCACCTTCACCAAGCTGAACCTCGCCATCGACGGCGCGGTCGCACGCATCTGGCTCGACCAGCCCGACGCGCGCAACGCCTTCGACGACGTCGTGATCGCCGAGCTGACGCAGGCTTTCCTCGAAGCCGGCGCCGCACCGCAGGTCAAGGCCGTCGTGCTCGGCGCGAACGGCCCCGCCTTCTGCGCGGGCGCCAACCTCAACTGGATGCGCCGCATGGCCGACTACACGCGGGGCGAAAACCTCGCCGACGCGGGCAAGCTGGCCGACATGCTGCGCACCATCGCCGAGTGCCCCAAGCCCACCATCGCGCGCGTGCAGGGCGATGTGTACGCGGGCGGCATGGGGCTCGTGGCCGCGTGCGACATGGCCGTGAGCGTGGACACCGCGTGGTACTGCCTCAGCGAAGTGAAGATCGGCCTCGTGCCCGCGACCATCAGCCCGTACGTGCTGCGTGCCATGGGCCCGCGCGCCTCGCAGCGCTACTTCCTCACGGCCGAGCGCTTCACCGCCGCCGAGGCGCACCGCATCGGCTTCGTGCATGAGGTGGTGGCCGCCGACGCGCTCGACGCCAAGGTCGACGAACTGCTGAAGGCGCTCACCGGCGCCAGCCCCGCCGCCGTGCGCGCCTGCAAGCAGCTGATCGCCGACGTGGCCGGCCGCGAGATCGACAGCGCGCTCATCGCCAAGACGGTCGAAGGCATCGCCGACATCCGCGCCAGCGACGAAGGCCGCGAGGGCGTGCAGGCTTTCCTGCAGAAGCGCAAGCCGTCCTGGCTCGCCGGCTGACAGCCAACCAGGGACCGCCATGAACGCACTCGACATGCCGCAACTGCTCGCACTGGCCGCCGCCATCGGCTGGGCCAGCGGCGTGCGCCTGTACCTCGTCGTGCTGCTGACCGGCCTGGTCGGCTACTTCGGCTGGGTGCCGCTGCCTGCGGGGCTGCAGATGCTCGCGCATCCAATCGTGCTCGCGGTCAGCGGCTTCATGGTGTTCGTCGAGTTCTTCGCCGACAAGATCCCGGGCCTCGACTCGCTCTGGGACGTGGTGCACACCGCCATCCGCATCCCCGCCGGCGCGGCGCTCGCGGCCAGCGTGTTCGGTGCCGACCATGGCGCCATGGCCGTCGTCGCGGCGCTGCTGGGCGGCGGCTTCGCGGCCACGGCGCATGCGGCCAAGGCCACCACGCGCGCGGCCATCAACACCTCGCCCGAGCCGTTCTCGAACGTCGGTGCGTCGCTGGTCGAAGACTCGATGGTGCCGGCCGGGCTGTGGCTCGCGGTGGCGCATCCGCTGGTCTTTCTCGTGCTGTTCGTCTTCGTGCTCGTGCTCAGCGTGTGGCTCATCCGCAAGAGCTGGCGCTTTCTGCGCGCGCTGTTCAGCCGCGTGGCACGCATCTTCAGTGGCCGGCCCGATCCGGGCGTCACGTCCGCTTTTCAACTGAAAAAGAATCCTCCGGGAGACACTCCGAATGTTTAAGAAGATCCTCATCGCCAACCGTGGCGAGATCGCCTGCCGTGTCGCAGCAACCGCACGTCGCATGGCCGTTCGCACCGTGGCGGTGTACTCCGATGCCGACGCGCACGCCAACCATGTGCGCGCCTGCGACGAGTCGGTGTACCTCGGCGGCAGCGCCCCGAAGGACAGCTACCTGCGCTGGGAAAAGATCCTCGAGGCCGCCAAGGCCACGGGCGCCGAAGCCGTGCACCCCGGCTACGGCTTCCTCAGCGAGAACGAAGAGTTCGCGCAGGCCTGCGCCGACGCCGGCCTGGCCTTCATCGGCCCGCCGCCCTCGGCGATCAAGGCCATGGGCCTGAAGGCCGAGTCGAAGCAGCTGATGGAAAAGGCCGGCGTGCCGCTCGTGCCCGGCTACCACGGCGCCGACCAGGACCCGGCACTGCTGCAGCGCGAAGCCGACCGCATCGGCTACCCGGTGCTCATCAAGGCCAGCGCCGGCGGCGGCGGCAAGGGCATGCGCGCGGTCGACAAGGCCGCCGACTTCGAGGCCGCGCTGGCCTCATGCAAGCGCGAAGCCATCAACAGCTTCGGCGACGACGCGGTGCTGATCGAGAAGTACGTGCAGCGCCCGCGCCACATCGAGATCCAGGTGTTCGGCGACACGCAGGGCAACTACGTCTACCTGTTCGAGCGCGACTGCTCGGTGCAGCGGCGCCACCAGAAGGTGCTCGAGGAAGCGCCCGCGCCCGGCATGACCGAGGCGATGCGCAAGCAGATGGGCGAGGCCGCCGTGGCCGCGGCACGCGCCGTGAACTACGTGGGCGCGGGCACGGTGGAGTTCATCGTCGAGCAGCGCGAAGGCGGCGAGATGAACTTCTTCTTCATGGAGATGAACACGCGCCTGCAGGTGGAGCACCCGGTGACCGAAGCCATCACCGGCCTCGACCTCGTCGAGTGGCAACTGCGCGTGGCCTCAGGCGAGCCGCTGCCCGCCAAGCAATCGGAATTGCAGATCCACGGCCACGCCATCGAGGCGCGCATCTGCGCCGAGAACCCCGACAACAACTTCCTGCCCGCCACCGGCACCTTGCGCGTGTACCGCAAGCCGCAGGCGACCGCCTTCCAGCGCAGCCGCGTGCGCATCGACGACGGCGTGCGCGAGGGCGGCGAGATCTCGCCCTTCTACGACTCGATGATCGCCAAGCTCATCGTGCACGGCAGCACGCGCGCCGAGGCGCTGGCCCGGCTCGACGCCGCGCTGGCGCAGGTGCAGATCGTGGGCGTGTCGACCAACGTGCAGTTCCTGCGCGGCATCCTGGCGACCGAGTCGTTCTCGAAGGCCAACCTCGACACCGCGCTCATCGAGCGCGAGCGCGCCGTGCTGTTCGACCGTGAGCCGCTGGGCCTGCCGCTGGCCGCGGCCGCTGCCATCACGCGCACGCTGGTCACCGAGTGGCCGACGCAACTGCCCGACCCCTTCGAGCGCCGCGACGGCTGGCGTGCGCATGGCGAGTACAAGCGCCGCTTCGACTTCGAGTTCCGTGGCACCGAGCACAGCGCGCTCTTGACCTACCGCCGCGACGGCGGCCTGCACCTCGAAGTGGGCGGTGTCGAAGGCCCGCTCACCATCGGGCGCTTTCCCACGGGCGAGTTCGAGCTCGAGTTCGCCGGCACGCGCCAGACCCTCGACGTGCACCTGGACGGCGCCACCGCCCACGTGTTCGCGGCGAAGGGCGCCACGCGCCTCACGGCCATCGACCGCCTCGCGCACGCGGGCGACACCCACGCCGAAGGCGGCCGCCTCACGGCGCCGATGCCCGGCAAGGTCGTGTCCTTCGCGGTCAAGGCCGGCGACAAGGTCAGCCGCGGCCAGCCGCTGGCCGTGATGGAAGCCATGAAGATGGAGCACACCATCGCCGCGCCGGCCGACGGCACGGTGGAGGAGCTGATGTTCTCGCCGGGCGAGCAGGTGGCGGAAGGCGACGAATTGTTGCGAATGGCGGCTGCCGCTTAACCCCGATCCGGGCGCTCGCCCGTATCAGCGGTGGTAGTCATTCTTTTCAAGGAGTCCTGATGATCCGCCGCACCCTTTCCATGTCGACACCCCGCGCCGCCGTGCGCCACCGCGCAGGCGCTGTCCTGCTGGCCCTGGCGGCCGCCCTGTCGCTGGCCGGCTGCGACCGCCAGCGCAGTGCCGAGTCGGCCGCGCCGGCCTCCGCGTCCATGCCGGCGCCGCCGATGGGCTATGGCGGTGCCATGAAAGCACAGCGGGCGAGCGCACCGCAGGCCGAGATCGCCGCGTCGCAGTCCGACGAGGCGCGGCAGGGCAGTGGCGAGACCGCGCTGCAGCGCTTCCTGGCCGTGCGGCAAGACCTGAACGTCGAAGTGCCGGCCGAACAGCTGGCCGACGCCTGGGGCAAGGTGCGCGACCTGTGCGGCACGCTGAAGTGCGAGCTGCTGTCGTCCTCGCTGCTGCGCGAGACGCCGCAGCAGCCGGGCAACGCCCTGCTCGAGATGCGCGTGGAACCCGCCGACGTCGACAAGCTGCTCGGTGGCCTGGCCGGCGTGGCGAACGTGGTCTCGCACACCACCACCAGCGAGGACAAGACCTCCGAGGTGATCGACGTCGAGGCCCGCATCAAGAACCGCACCGAGTTCCGCGACAGCCTGCGCGTCATGCTGCGCGACACCGTCACCAAGCGCACCATGGCCGACCTGCTGGCGATCCAGCGCACGCTGTCGGACACCCAGGCCGAGCTCGACGCCATCGCCACCCAGCGCAAGGTGCTGGCGCAGCAGACCAGCAAGCAGCACATCCAGATCCAGTTCACGCCCAAGCGCGCGCTGGTGAGCGGCAGCGACGGCTACAGCCCGATGGCGCACGCGCTGCGCAACGCCGGCGACGTGCTGGCCGAAAGCGTGGGCGCGCTCATCACCTTCGTGGCCGCGGCGCTGCCGTGGCTGCTGCTGGTGGTGCTGCCCGTGGGGTGGCTGGTGCGGGTGCTGTGGCGTCGCCGCCGCGCCAAGGTGGCGTGAGACACTGCGCGCCGGCCGCGCCCGACACAGCGCGGCCGCACGACAAGAAGGAGGGGCCGCATGGCGGGTCGATTTCGGAAGTTTCTTGCGGGACTGGGCCTGGGGAAGGCGCAGGACGATGGGGCGGTGCCTGCCTCTGTGCCGGCTGCGCCTGAACCGGCGCCACCGCCCGCAGCGCCCCCTGCACTGCGCTACACCTTCGACGTCAAACTTGCCCAGCCCATGGAACGGTTGATTGCCGCCCCGTGGGCCTCGGCGCCCCCGACGCCGCCGAAGCCCTTGAAGCGCCCACCACGGAACCCGCCCGCGCCACCCGTCGAGGCACCTCCGCCGCAGTTCGACGCGACCCCGGACCTGCCGGAGCCCTTCGGCTACAAGGTCTGCTGGTTTGCCGTGCGCGCCTCGGACCCCGCACAAGTGCTCGATGCCCTCGGATGGGCGTCCGAAGGGCCGGCCAACTGGCACACCGGCATCGCGGCGGCCTACCGCCGGACGTCTGGCGGACAGGCCCCCTGGGTGTTCGCATCACCGCCCGTCGAGGGCTGGGTGTTGCTCGTGGGGGACGGCCTGCCGTATCCCGCCGTGTACCCGGAGGACCGCCTCGAAGGCATCGGGCAGGCCTTCGACGTGATCTTCACGCGCCTGAAGGACCACTTCGGCGAAGCGCAATTCTTTGGCAGCCACCGTGTCGCCGACTTCGTCACCTGGGCGCGCGCACGCCGCGGCGAGCCCGGGCGGCAGTTCTGCTATGCGGGCAGCAGCGGCGAGGTGTATGCGAACGTGGGCGCACAGAGCGCCGAGGAAGCCGCACTGGGCTTTGCCGTGCTCAGCGGACTGTCGCCGGTCGATGCGCGCGATCGGCTCTCGGAACTGCTCGAGGAAGAGTGGGCGCGGAAGGACGCGCTGGTCGCCTCAGGCATGTCGCACCGCGACGCCGACCGGCAGGTCCGCCCGGGCGGCGGCAGCGTCATGCCGGGCGAAGAAGACGTCACGGCGCTGGCCGGTGCGTGGAGTGTCGACCCGACGCGGCTCGACGAAGCGGACCGGGGTTACTTGCCGGGCGTGGGGTTGATGGCCCGCGTTCGGAAAGACCTGGGGCAGGCCGGCGCGTAGCCGCGAGATACCGGCGCTCTAAGATCGCAAGCGGGCCCGTCGCCCTCTACAGGAGTCCCTCCTCGATGCAAGACCCGATACGCCTCTACGTCGACGCCCAGTTCGCCAGCCCCTACGCCATGTCGGTGTTCGTGGCGCTGCATGAAAAGCAGCTGGACTTCGAGATGACACCCCTGGACCTCGCGGCGCGGGAGAACCGGGCCGCCGGTTTCTCGCAGCTGTCGCTCACGCAGCGCGTGCCGACGCTGGTGCACGGCGACTTCGCGCTGTCGGAGTCGTCGGCGATCACGGAGTACCTCGACGAGGTGTTTCCGGGAACGCCGCTGTACCCCCAGGATGCGCGCAGCAAGGCCCGGGCCCGCCAGGTGCAGGCCTGGCTGCGCAGCGACCTGATGCCGATCCGGCAGGAGCGTTCGACCGAGGTGGTGTTCTACGGGCCCACGCACGCGCCGTTGTCCGCGGCGGCGCAGGCGTCGGCCCGCTCACTGTTCGATGCGGCCGAAGCGCTGCTGCCTGCGGATGCGCACTGCCTGTTCGGTGACTGGTCGATTGCCGATGTCGATCTGGCGCTGATGCTGAACCGGCTGGTGCTGAACGGAGATACGGTGCCGCCGAGGCTGGCGGCCTATGCGGGTCGGCAGTGGCTGCGGCCTTCCGTGCAGCGGTGGGTTCAGCAGGCGCGACCGCCGATCTGACATGCCTAGCTTGCGTGCTCCAAGCCGGCGTTCCGTGCTCGCCGTTCTGGCTAGTACTCTTCTTGCTCCACCTGCATTCAGTGAGCCGATGCGGCCGGTCGAGGGGGAGGCCATCGTCGCGTACCTGAATACCCTGGAGCCCGGCGAGCGTGCGCCGAAGTCTCTGGTCGTTGAACTGAGAACGGCGACCCCCTCTGAAGCGATGCTGTCCGAGAGCCTCGACAGGGCGCGCCTCAAGAAGCGGATGCCGCAGGCAACAGATGCCGTGCTCAACGATTTCATTCGCGTATTGGCCGGCCGTTCCGCACTGCAAATTCCTCGGCATCTGGTGCACAAGAACATTCGGTTGCAGATGTCCAGTGAAGCCGAGATCGCTCGCATATTCAAAGCGGATGACGGGCAAGGATGGGGCAACTTCTACAAAGCGTATCCAGAGGCGGGCGGCCTTGTACGACTCTCGCGCGCAGGCCTCGACGAGAAGTCGACTCAGGCGCTCTTTTTCATCTCGATCTCAGGCGGCATGACACGAGGCGCGGGCTTCTTTGTGCTGATGCACAGGCGCCTCGGCATGTGGCGCATCCTCGCCACGGAGCAGGCGTGGATCAGTTGATGACCCGCGTCAGCCCATCACCACTTCGCTGATCTGCATCACCGGCGCGATGTCGGTGTAGTTCTTCACGTCGCCCATGATCTCCTTCACGTGCGGGCCGAAGGCCTTCTGGAAGGACTCGACCGATTCGGCGAACACGTGGCACATGCCGACGTAGGTGGGCGGCGAGCCCGGTGCGCCGCCGCCCAGGCCCTTGTCGATGGTGTACGAGAGGCAGGCGTCGCCCATGCGGGCCTTGAGCATCGGCATGTGCTGGTCGCGGTAGTAGTCGTGGTCGAACCGCGCGCCGGGGGTGTGGGGGTACATCACGCTGACTTTGATCATGGAAGGTGTCTCCTGGGTGGCTGAATGCGGTCGAGCATAGGAGATGGCGCGCGACGCAACAAGCCGGTGCCTTCTAAGATGGCGCCCATGCGAATCTCCGTCTACCTCACCGACAACCGTTCCGATCCCTGGATCGATGGCCTGAAGGCCGAACTCCCCGAAGCCACCATCGAAGCCTGGACGCCCGGCGCGCCGCAGGCCGACCACGGCGTGGTGTGGGCGCCGCCCCAGCAGTTCCTCGACGAGCAGCCCGACCTGCGCGGCCTGTTCAACATCGGCGCGGGCGTCGATGCGCTGCTCAAGCTCAAGGTGCCGGCGCACACGCGCATCGTGCGCTTGGACGACGCGGGCATGTCGGTGCAGATGGCCGAGTACGTGTGCCACACGCTCATTCGCCACTTCCGCGAGTTCGACGTGTACGAAGCGGATGCGCGCGAGGGCAAGTGGAGCTACCGCAAGCCGAAGCTGCGGCGCGACTTTCCGGTCGGCATCATGGGCCTGGGCGTGCTCGGCGAGCGCGTGGCCAAGGCGGTGGCGCAGTTCGAATTTCCGGTGCTCGGCTGGAGCCGTTCGCCCAAGGCGCTCGACGGCGTGCAGGTGTTCAGCGGCGAGGCGCAGTTCGACGAGTTCCTGGCCTCCACGCGCGTGCTGGTCAACCTGCTGCCGCTGACCGAGTCCACGCGCGGCATCCTGAACCGCACGACGCTGGGCAAGCTCAAGCCCGAGGGCTACCTCATCAGCATCGCGCGCGGCGGCCACCTGGTGGAAGACGACTTGATCCCGATGCTCGACGCCGGCCAGCTCGCGGGCGCGACGCTCGACGTGTTCCAGGTCGAGCCGCTGCCGGCCGACCACGCTTTCTGGCGCCACCCGAAGATCACCGTCACGCCGCACGGCTCGGCGCGCACGCTGCGCGAGGAGTCCATCGCCCAGATCGCCGGGAAGATCCGCGCGATGGAGCAGGGCCTGCCGATCGCCGGCATCGTCGATCCCGTCCGCGGCTACTGACGCCCCTGCGCCGACGACGACGAACCGGCTGACACGCGGCCGGCGGGGGAAAACCCCGACGCTTTTGTTTTTTACATACGAGAAAATTTCTTCATGGTTGTGAAAACAGCGTTTCGCGTGATCGAGATCGTCGAGCTCTTCGCCCGGGAGAAGCAGCCGCTGGCCCTGTCCGAGATGGCGCGGCTGCTCGACATGCCGGTGTCCAGCTGCCTGGGCCTGATCCGCACGCTCGAAGAGCAGGGCTACATGTACGAGACCGGCCGCCGCCAGGGCTACTACCCCACGGGCCGGCTGCTGGCCATGGCGCAGGTCATCGCCGCGCACGACCCGGTGCTCGACCGGGTGAAGGCCACGCTCGAGGAACTGCGCGACGCCGCCTGCGAAACGGTGGTGTTCGGCAAGTTTCGTGATGCGGAAAACGTCGTCTATCTTGACGTGCTGAGCGCACCGCAGCGCATCCGCTACACGGCCGAGTCGGGCGAAACGCGCCCCGCGTACGCCAACTCGATGGGCCGCGCGCTGCTGTCCACGCTCGCACCCGAAGCGCGCCGCAAGCTGCTCGAGGGCATGACGCTCGCGCCGCTCACCGATGCCACGCTCACCACCGCCGAGGCCATCGAGGCCGAGCTGCAGCGCGGCGCCGCGCGCGGCTGGTACGGCAACCTCGGCGAAAGCATTCCCGACCTGATCGGCCTGGCCTGGCCGCTGCGCATCGGCGGCGAGGCCTACGCGATCTCGGTGGCCGGCCCGCGCTACCGCATGGAAGCGCGCATCGACGACATCGCCGCGATGCTGCGCTCGGCCTGCCTGGCGATCGAACCCAAGACAGAGAACCCCCGATGACCGCACCCGCCACTGCTGCTGCCGCGCGCTACTTCGTCCGCGAGGACGAGATCACCGGCTACCACCCCGCCAACCACACCGGCACGCTGAACAAGCGCCTGATCGGTCCCGAGACGGTGGGTGCGAAGCAGCTCGAGGTGCTGGTGGGCCATATCCAGAAGGGCAAGGGCGCGCTGCCGCATGCGCACCCGGGCATCGAACAGGTCTGCTACATGCTCGAAGGCCGCGCGGTCGCCGAGGTGGGCGGCCAGCGGCAGGAGCTGCATCCTGGCGACAGCTGCTTTTTTCCGGCCGACGCGATGCACACCTTCACGGTGGTGAGCGACGAGCCGGTGCGCGTGCTGGTGATCTACAGCCCGCCGTACGAGGAATCGCCGGAGCGCGTGATCCGGCCCTGAACGATAACCCCGGAGACACAACCATGCAGACGAAGAACGCGACAGAAACAGTCGCGGTGGAAAGCCGCCGCCGTTTCATTTCCATCGGCGCTGCCGCGGGCCTCGTGGGCGCCGCGCCCTGGGCCTTTGCGCAGGACGGCGGCTACCCGAGGCAGCCGGTCAAGCTCATCGTGCCCTTCGCGGCCGGCAGCGGCACCGACGCGGTGGCGCGCATCACCGCGCAGATGCTGGGCGAGGCGCTCAAGGCCTCGGTGATCGTCGACAACCGGGCCGGCGCCAGCGGCGTGATCGCGGCCGAGCTGGTGGCCAAGGCGCCGCCCGACGGCTACACGCTCTTCATGACGACCAACACCACGCACTCGGCCAACCCGAGCCTGATGAAGTCGCTGCCCTACGACCCGGTGAAAGACTTCGCGCCCGTCAGCCGCATGGGCAACCTGCCGTTCATGCTGGTGGTGAACAACGACCTGCCCGTGAAGAGCGTGGCCGAGCTGCTGGCCTGGGGCCGCGCGCATCCGGGCAAGCTGACTTATGCGAGCGGCAACAGCACCGGCATCGTGAGCGGCGCCACGCTGTCGCGCATGAGCGGCATCCCGATGCTGCACGTGCCCTACAAGAGCACGCCACCGGCCATCGCCGACCTCATTGGCGGGCAGGTGTCGATGATGGTGGTCGACCTCGCCGCGGGGCTCGCCACGGTCAAGGCCGGCAAGATGCGCGCGATTGCGGTCACCACGCAGGAGCGCACCAAGCTCTTTCCCGAACTGCCGCCGCTGGCCGACACGCCCGAGCTCAAGGGCTTCGACATCACCTCGTGGAACGGCGTGTTCGCGCCGGCCGGCACGCCACGCGATGTCGTGCTCAAGCTCAACAAGGCACTCGCGGACATGGCGAACGGCGCGGCGTTTCGCGAGCGCGTGACGAAGCTGGGCTTCGATGCGTTCGGCAGCACGCCGGAAGAACTCGGGACCTTCACCGTGTCCGAACTGGCGAAGTGGAAGAAGCTGATCCAGGCCGCGGGCATCCAACCCGAATGAGCGACGCGACCGGACCCCTCGAAGGCATCCGCATCCTCGACCTCACGGCCGTGGTGATGGGCCCGTACGCCACGCAGACGCTCGGCGACCTCGGCGCCGACGTCATCAAGGTCGAGCCGCCGTCAGGCGACAACCTGCGCGCCGTCGGCCCGATGCGCCATGCCGGCATGGGTGCGATGGCGATGCACCTGAACCGCAACAAGCGCTCCATCGTGCTCGACCTCAAGCAGCCCGAAGGCCGCGAGGCCTGCCTGCGGCTCGCGGCGGGCTGCGATGCGCTCATCTACAACACGCGCCCGCAGGCGATGGCGCGGCTGGGGCTCGGCTACGAGGCCGTGGCCGCGGTCAATCCGAAGATCGTGTACCTCGGCGCCTTCGGCTACGGCGAAGAAGGCCCCTATGCCGGCAAGCCCGCGTACGACGACCTGATCCAGGGTGCGGCCGGCGTCGCCTCGCTCTTCGCGCAGCAAAGCGGCGGGGCACCGCGCTACGCGCCCGTCACGCTGGCCGACCGCGCCGTGGGCCTGCAGGCCGCCATCGCGCTGCTCGCCGCCGTGCTCAGCGCGCAGCGCACCGGCCAGGGCCAGGCCGTGGAAGTGCCGATGTTCGAGGCGCTCTCGCAGTTCGTCATGGGCGACCACCTCGGCGGCCACAGCTTCGAGCCGCCGCTCGGGCCCACCGGCTACGCGCGCCTGCTCGCGGAGCACCGCAAGCCCTACGCCACGGCCGACGGTTACCTCGGCGTGCTCATCTACAACGACAAGCACTGGCAGGCCTTCTTCGACGTGATCGGCCGGCCCGAGCTGCGCAGCTCGCCGATGTTCGGCACGCACACGGCGCGCGCCGCGAACATCGGCGCGGTCTACGCGTTCGTGGCCGAGGTGATGGCCACGCGCGGCAGCGACGAATGGATGGCGCTGCTCGAAGCCGCCGACATTCCCGTCGCCCGCCTGCACACGACCGAGAGCCTGCTCGACGACCCGCACCTGCGTGCCGTCGATTTCTTCCCCGAGTTCGACCACCCGAGCGAAGGCCGCATCCGCACGCTCGCGCCCGTCGGCCGCTACAGCGCCACGCCCGCGGCCATCCGCCGGCCCGCGCCGCGCATCGGTGAGCAGAGCGTGGAGTTGCTGCGCGAAGCGGGCTACGGCGACGACGCCATCGACGGCATGCTCGCGCGCGGCGTCACGCTGCAGGCGGACCTCCTGAAAGACAGCGAATGAATTTCTCCCTGAACGAAGACCAGCGCTCGCTCGTCGCGGCCATCGAGCGCCTGTGCGAAGACTTCCCCATCGACTATTGGCGCGACCACGACGACCGCGCCGTGTTCCCGCACGAATTCCACCGTGCCGTCGCCGACAGCGGCTGGCTCGGCATCGCCATGCCCGAGGCGCAGGGCGGCGCGGGGCTGGGCATCACCGAGGCGGCGCTGATGATGCGTGCCATCAGCGCATCGGGCGCGGGCATGTCGGGCGCCTCGTCGGTGCACATGAACATCTTCGGCCTCAACCCGGTGGTGGTGTTCGGCACCGAGGCGCAGCGCCAGCGCTTTTTGCCGCCGCTCATCGCGGGCACCGAGAAAGCCTGCTTCGCCGTGACCGAGCCCGACGCGGGGCTCGACACCACCAGCCTCAAGACCCAGGCGGTGCGCCAGCCCAGCGGCAGCTACCTGCTGCACGGCCGCAAGATCTGGATCTCGACCGCGCAGGTGGCCGACCGCATGCTGATCCTCACGCGCACCACGCCGCTGGACCAGGTGAAGAAGCCCACGCAAGGCCTCACGCTCTTCTACACGGCGCTGGACCGCAGCAAGGTCGAGGTGCGCGAGATCCACAAGCTGGGCCGCGCGGCGGTCGACTCGAACATGCTCTTCATCGACGGCCTCGAAGTGCCCGAAGAAGACCGCATCGGCGAGGAGGGCCGGGGCTTCGAATACATCCTGCACGGCCTGAACCCCGAGCGCATATTGATCGCGGCCGAAGCCATCGGCATTGGCCGCGCCGCGCTGCGCATCGCTTCGCAGTACGCGCAGGAGCGCGTCGTCTTCGGCCGCCCCATCGGCCAGAACCAGGGCGTGGCGCACCCGCTTGCGCGCGCCTGGGCCAACCTGGAGGCGGCCGACCTCATGATGCTCAAGGCCGCCACGCTGTACGACACGGGCGAGCCCTGCGGCATCGAGGCCAATGCCGCCAAGTACCTCGCGGCCGAGGCGGCGCACGATGCCTGCCAGAACGCCGTGCTCACACTGGGCGGCATGGGTTACGCGAAGGAATACCATGTCGAGCGCCTGCTGCGCGAGAGCTACATTCCGCGCATCGCGCCGGTGAGCCCGCAGATGATCCTGAACTTCATCGCCGAGAAGGCACTGGGGCTGCCGAAGTCGTACTGACCACTGCCCATGAACCCACACGCCACCATCACCCGCCATCTCGTCGTCCACGGCCTCGTGCAGGGCGTGGGCTACCGCTGGTCGATGGTGCAGGCCGCGCAGCGGCTCGGCGTGTGCGGCTGGGTGCGCAACCGGCGCGACGGCAAGGTCGAAGCGCTCGTGGCCGGCGAGGCCGATGCGGTCGAGGCGCTGGTGCACTGGGCGCGCCAGGGGCCGGCCGGTGCGCGCGTGGCGGCGGTCGATGTGACCGAGGCCGAAGCCGCGAGCGATCTGCCCGACGGCTTCGTGCAGCGCGAGACCGTCTAGCGGCTGCTTTCCTGCGGGGCCGACCGGTTGGCACCATTTGCAACCCCACAGGCGCGCATTGCTACCTTCCGCGACTTGTGTACCAAGCAGCGCAAGCCCATGTGTCGGACAATCGAAGCCGGTTTTTCATCATCCTCCCGCGACAGCGACACCAGAGACATCCCATGAAACTCCCCGCCCAGGTCAAGCTCGTCGACGTCGGTCCGCGCGACGGCCTCCAGAACGAAAAGCAACCCGTCTCCGCCGAGGTCAAGATCGGCCTCGTGCACCGCCTGCAGGACGCCGGCCTGAAGGAGATCGAGGTCACCAGCTTCGTCTCGCCCAAGTGGGTGCCGCAGATGGCCGACAACGCTGAAGTGATGCATGGCATCACGCGCAAGCCGGGCGTTCTCTACTCAGTGCTCACGCCCAACATGAAGGGCTTCGAGGCCGCCATCGCCGCACCGCGCGAAGAGTGGCCCGACGAGATCGTGGTGTTCGGCGCCGCGAGCGAGGCTTTCAGCCAGAAGAACATCAACTGCTCGATCGCCGAGAGCATCGAGCGCTTCGCACCCGTGGTCGAGGCGGCGCGCGCCAAGGGCATCGCCGTGCGCGGCGCGATGTCGTGCACCGTGGGCTGCCCCTACGAAGGCGAGATCGCGCCGGCCAAGGTCGGCTACCTCGCGCAACTGATGAAGGGCATCGGCGTGCAGCGCGTGGACGTGGCCGACACCATCGGCGTGGGCACGCCGCGCAAGGTGCAGGCGGCCATGGATGCCACGCTGGCGCACTTCGATGTCGACGCCATCTCCGGCCATTTCCACGACACCTACGGGCAGGCGCTGGTCAACACGCTGGCGGCGCTCGAGCTGGGCGTGTGGAACTTCCAGTCGTCCTCGGCCGGCCTGGGTGGCTGCCCCTACGCCAAGGGCGCGACGGGCAACGTCGCGACCGAAGACGTGGTCTACATGCTGCACGGCATGGGCATCGCCACCGGCATCGACCTGGACAAGCTCATCGACGCGGGCGTGTACATCAGCGAAGCGCTGGGCCGCGAACCGAACTCGCGCGCCTCGAAGGCGATCCGCACCAAGCGCGCGGGCTGAGCCTTCTTATTTCTCAGCGCCCGAAGGCGCGCAGCCCGAGCAGCACCACCACCGCCGCGGCCAGCAGCACGGTGGTGCACTGCCAGAAGAGCACCGGGCGGCGCTCGATCAGCGGCGGCATCCGCGCACTCAAAAACTCCGGGTCCGGCGCGCGCAGGTCGTGCGCGAACTCCGACACCGCCTGCTGCCGCTTCGCGGCCTGCGGGTGCAGCGCCTTCTGCAGCACGGCATCGACCCACGCGGGCAGCTCGGGCCGCAGGTGGCGCACGGGCACATAGCGCAGCCGCCCCACGTCGGCTTGCGTGCGGATGCGCGACACCTGCAGGCCGTAGGGCAGCTGGCCGCACAGCATCTGGTAGACGATCGCGGCCAGCGAGAACAGGTCGGAGCGCGCGCTGCCGCCGTGGCCGGTGAAGTACTCGGGCGCGGTGTACTGCAGCGTGCCTTCGATGGCGAGCGCGCGGGCCTCGCCGCTGCCGTCGGCCAGGCCGGCCACGTGGGTCGCGGCCAGGTCGATGATCTTCACGGTGCCGGCGCGGTCGATCATCACGTTCTCGGGCCGCAGGTCCTGGTGCAGCATCTCCTTGCCGTGCAGCGCCTGCAGCCCGCGCGCCAGCTGCGCGACGATGCCGCGCACACTGTCCAGGTCGGGCCGGGGGTGGTCGACCATCCATTGCGCGAGCGTGTGGCCGTCCACGTACTCCATGGCCACGTACAGGTGCGCGCGCGGGCGCTCCACGGCGCTGGCCTTGAGCACGTGCGGGCTGTCGATGCGCCGCGCCACCCATTCCTCGAGCACGAAGCGGTCGAGGTAGCCGGGGTCGTCGCGCAGGTCGACCGACGGCAGCTTCAGCACGGCGGGCTGGCCGGTGGCGTCGTCGGTGGCCAGGTAGACGTGGCTGCGCGCGCTCATGTGCAGCTCGCGCACGAGGCTGAAGCCCTCGAAGCGCGCCCGCGGCGCCAGCGCCGGCGGCATCGCCAGGCCCTCGCGCTGCAGCTGCGCGGGCGGCGCGGCGGCGTCGGGCAGCTCGTCGATGCGCAGCAGCTGCACCGTGCTGTCGTCGGTGCTGCCCCGGGTGCGCGCGGTTTCCGCGAGCCAGCGCGCTGCTTCGTCGAAGTCGTCGGCATGCAGCGCCAGCGCCTCGTGCACGGCGGCGGCGTCCAGGTGCGTGTAGGCGCCGTCGGTGGCCAGCAGGTAGACCTCGCCCACCTCGGCTTCCCAGCAGCGGTGGTCGATCTCGACATGGGCGCCCGCGCCCAGCGCGCGCCCGAGGTACGACTCCACCGACGACACGCGCACGCGGTGGTCTTCGGTGAGCTGTTCGAGCGCGCCGGCATGCAGCCGGTGGATGCGCGCATCGCCCACGTGCAGCAGGTGCGCGTCGCGGCCCTTGAGGATCAGCGCGCTGAAGGTGCAGACGTAGCCGCTGTCCTTGTCGAAGCGCGCGTCGCTGCGCATCGTCTGCGCATGCAGCCAGGCGTTGGTGGCGCCCAGCACGCGCTGCGCCGCGCGTTGCACCGACCAGGTGTCGGAGGTCGCGTAGTAGTCGTCGAGAAAGCCGCGCACGGCCGCCGCGCTCGCCACCTGGCTCACGCGGCTGGAGCCGATGCCGTCGGCCAGCGCCACGGCGATGCCCTTGGACACGCGCAGCGCGCCCTCGGGCAGCATGGCGCCGTGGAAGTCCTGGTTGACCGGCGCGTGAAGCCCCGCCAGCGAATGCTGGCCGAGCGTCACGCGCAGCTGCTTGCGCTGCGGCGCGGGCATGCGAACGATGCGGTGGCTCAGCCGGCGACGCGCTTGGCCGCCGTCTTGTAGTGCGTGGCGTACAGCGTGAGGCCCACGAAGGTCAGGCCGCCGACGAGGTTGCCGATCACCGTGGGCAGTTCGTTCCAGATCAGGTAGTCCATGAAGGTGAACTTGCCGCCCAGCATCAGGCCGGCGGGGAACAGGAACATGTTGACGATGGAGTGCTCGAAGCCCATGTAGAAGAAGACCATCACGGGCATCCACATGCCGATGGCCTTGCCTGACACGGTGGTCGACATCATGGCCGCGACCACGCCGGTCGAGACCATCCAGTTACACATCACGCCGCGAATGAACAGCGTGAGCATGCCGGCCGCGCCGTGCGCCGCATAGCCGACGGTGCGGCCTTCGCCGATGTGGCCGAGCTTCTCGCCGATGGCGTTGGGCGCTTCGCTGAAGCCGAAGGTGAAGATGATCGCCATGAACACCGCCACCGTGAGCGCGCCCGCGAAGTTGCCGACGAACACCAGGCTCCAGTTGCGCATCACGCCGGCCCAGGTGGCGCCGGGGCGCTTGTCGAGCACGGCCAGCGGCGCCAGCGTGAACACGCCCGTGAGCAGGTCGAAACCCAGCAGGTACAGCATGATGAAACCGACCGGGAACAGCATGGCGCCGACCAGCGCATTGCCGGTGTTCACGGTGATGCTCACGGCGAAGGCCGCGGCCAGCGCGAGGATGGCGCCGGCCATGTACGAGCGGATCAGCGTGTCGCGCGTGGACATCAGCAGCTTGGATTCACCGGCGTCGACCATCTTGGTCACGAATTCGGCAGGGGCGAGGTAGGCCATTCGGGGTCCTTGGAGAGAGGCTGAAAAAATCGGAAGAGGGCGAAGCGGCGTCAGGCCAGCGCGACGAGCACGCGGCCGTCCTCGACGCGCACCGCATGCGCGCGCACCGAGTGCTCGGGCGCCTCCAGGCATTCGCCGCTGCGCAGGTCGAAGTGGTTCTTGTAGAGCGGCGAGGCCACGACGATGCGCTCGCCCAGGCTGCCGACCAGCCCGCGCGAGAGCACGCTGGCGCCGGCCTTCGGGTCGACGTTGTCGATGGCGAAGAGCGAGGGCTCCTGGCCGACGCGAAAGATCGCGACATGCACGCCGTCGACCAGCGCGCACACGCCGGTGTCGGGGAGGATGTCGCCGGCGGCGCACACGGCGGTCCAGTTCAGGGTGTCGGTGGTCATGGGGTTTCCTTCGTTGTCGGTCGCTCAGGCGGCGCTGGTCTCGCGGCGTTCTTCGGGGCGCGCAGGGCGGTTCTGGCCGCGCTCCTGCACGAAGACGATGTGCTCGTCGGGCTTCTCGCTGTTCACGAAGGAACGGAAGCGCTGGCGCGTGGCGGGGTCGTTCACCGCGGTCTTCCATTCGCACTGGTAGGTGTCGACCACGTGCTGCATCTGCGCCTCGAGCTCGGCGCCCAGGCCCAGCGTGTCCTGCAGCAGCACGCCCTTGAGGTAGTCGAGGCCGCCCTCGAGGTTCTCGCGCCAGGTGCTGGTGCGCTGCAGGCGGTCGGCCGTGCGCACGTAGAACATCAGGAAGCGGTCGATCATGCGGATGAGGTCGGCCTTGCTCAGGTCGCTCGCCAGCAGCTCGGCGTGGCGCGGCTTCATGCCGCCGTTGCCGCACACATAGAGGTTCCAGCCCTTGTCGGTGGCGATGATGCCGACGTCCTTGCCCTGCGCCTCGGCGCATTCGCGGGTGCAGCCCGACACGCCGAACTTGATCTTGTGCGGCGCGCGCAGGCCCTTGTAGCGGTTCTCCAGTTCCACGGCCAGGCCGACGCTGTCGTCCACGCCGTAGCGGCACCAGGTCGAGCCCACGCAGCTCTTCACCGTGCGCAGCGACTTGCCGTAGGCATGGCCCGACTCGAAGCCGGCGGCGATGAGTTCTTCCCAGATGGACGGCAGCTGCTCGACGCGCGCACCGAACATGTCCACGCGTGCCCCGCCGGTGATCTTGGTGTACAGGCCGTACTTCTTCGCGACCTGGCCCACGGCGATCAGCCCCTCGGGCGTGACCTCGCCACCGGGCATGCGCGGCACCACGGAGTAGGTGCCGTCCTTCTGGATGTTGCCCAGGAAGTAGTCGTTGCTGTCCTGCAGGCCGGCCAGGTCTTTCTTGAGCACGAACTCGTTCCAGCACGAGGCGAAGATGCTCGCGGCGGTCGGCTTGCAGATGTCGCAGCCCAGGCCCTTTCCATGCTTCGCGAGCAGGTCGGCGAAGCTGCGGATCTCGCCCACGCGGATGAGGTGGTACAGCTCCTGGCGCGAGTAGGGGAAGTGCTCGCACAGGTGGTTGTTCACGGCCATGCCGCGCTTGGCCATTTCCATCTTCATGACCTGCGTGACCAGCGGCACGCAGCCGCCGCAGGTGGCGCCGGCCTGGGTGCAGGCCTTCATCTCGGCGGGCGTGCACACGCCCTGGCCCACGGCCTCGCAGATCTGGCCCTTGGTGACGCTGTTGCACGAGCAGATCTGCGCGCTGTCGGGCAGGGCCTCGACGCCCAGGCCTGGCTTGGCCTTGCCGTCGCTGGACGGCAGGATCAGGAACTCGGGCTCGTCGGGCAGCGCGATGCCGTTGAGCGCCAGCTGCAGCAGCGTGCCGTACTCGCTGGCGTCGCCGACCAGCACCGCGCCCAAGAGCTGGTTGCCGTCTTCGCTGACCACGATCTTCTTGTAGACCTGCTTGCGCTCGTCGATGTACTGGTAGGCGCGCGACTTCGGTGTCTTGCCGTGCGCGTCGCCGATGCTGGCGACGTCGACGCCCATCAGCTTGAGCTTGGTGCTCAGGTCGGCGCCGGTGAAGGCGGCGTCGTCCTGGCCGGCGATGTGGCGGGCGGCCACGCGGGCCATGTCGTAGCCCGGCGCGACGAGGCCGAAGGTCTGTTCGTTCCACGAGGCGCATTCGCCGATGGCGTAGACGTTGCGGTCGCTGGTGCGGCAGTGGCTGTCGATCGCCACGCCGCCGCGCGGCCCCACGGCCAGCAGGCTCTGGCGTGCGAGTTCGTCGCGCGGGCGGATGCCGGCGGAGAACACGATCATGTCGGTCTCCAGGTGCGTGCCGTCGGCGAACACCATGCGGTGCCGCGCGCTCGCGCCGTCGACGATCTCCACCGTGTTGCGGCCGGTGTGCACGTGCAGGCCCAGCGCCTCGATGCTGCCGCGCAGCGCACGGCCGCCGCCTTCGTCGACCTGCACGGCCATGAGGCGCGGCGCGAACTCGACCACGTGCGTTTCCAGGCCCATGTCGCGCAGCGCCTTGGCGCATTCCAGGCCCAGCAGGCCGCCGCCCACCACCACGCCGCTGCGCGACTTGGCGCCGCAGGCCTTCATGGCGTCCAGGTCCTCGATGGTGCGGTAGACAAAGCAGTTCGGCCGGTCGCGGCCCGGCACGGCCGGCACGAAGGGGTTGGAGCCGGTGGCCAGCACCAGCTTGTCGTAGGCGATCACCTCGCCGTCGGCCGTGGTCACGGTGTTGTTGCGCCGCTCGACAGCCACGGCCCGCGCGGCCAGGCGCAGCGTGAAGCCGCTGCGCTCGAAGAAGCCGGGCTCGACCAGCGACAGGTCGTCGGCCGTCTTGCCGGAGAAGTACTCGGACAGGTGCACCCGGTCGTAGGCCGGGCGCGGCTCTTCGCACAGCACGGTGACCTGTGCGCCGGGAATGCCGAGCGTGTGGAGTTGCTCGAGGAACTTGTGGCCGACCATGCCGTGGCCGATGACTGCGATCTTCATTGGGGGTCCTGCACGCAACCGGCCCTGGAAGGCGCCCCCGCAGCCACTGTCGAACAGACAGCGTCGTTGGGGCCCCCGCGACGGAACGGATGCGAAATGGGTTGGAGCAGACGAACCGGCGGCGGGCGGCCATCGGTGCGCTTGAACCCCGCCGTCGTTAGCGGAGGCACTGCGAACCCGCCGCAGAAGCCGGTGGGTCGCCACCGTGTTCAGCAATAAGCGTGCCGCGCTCAAAAGCCCGTGCGGCGGGCCTTGTCGGCCGATGGCGCACCGAAATCGGACCGGGGCCGGCACGCCGCGCACGGGCGTCGTGCGCCGGCGCTCTCCGCATTGGTGCGCCGGGGTGCAGGGGCGCAAGGGGGCGGCGGCGCCGGTGCGCGGGGCTTTTCCGTATGCTCGGGGCCTTGCAACGCAGGGCGAACGCCCCCACGAACCCCGAAGAACTTGCCATGTGCGGCTCCGAACTCCATTCCCTCCCTGAAGGTGTCCAGCGCGTCTCCCGCGTGCTGCAGGACGCCGGCCATCCCCATGCACCCCGCATGCTCGACGACGCCTGCCGCACCGCGCAGCAGGCCGCCGACGCGCTGGGCATCTCGGTCGGGCAGATCGCCAAGAGCATCATCTTCCGGCGCAAGAGCGACGAGGCGGCGGTGCTGGTCATCACCTCGGGCGACAAGCGCGTCGACGAGAAGAAGGTCGATGCCATCGTCGGCAAGACCGGCCGCGCCGACGCCGACTTCGTGAAGGCGCGCACCGGCTTCACCATCGGCGGCGTGTCGCCGGTGGGCCATGTGACCAAGCCCGTGGTGCTGATCGACCGCGAGCTGTTCCGCTTCGAGGAGATCTGGGCCGCCGCGGGCCATCCGCACGCCGTGTTCCAGCTGCACCCGACCGATTTAGAGAAGCTCACCGGCGCGCCGGTGGCCGACGTGGTGTGAACTTCGACGAAGCGCATGCGCTCGCCGAGCGCGCCGGGACCGTGCAGCGCATGGCGGGCGAGGTGCCTTCGCCGTGCTCGTCGGTGTGCCGCATGGACCGCCTGAGCGGCTTCTGCGAAGGGTGCCTCCGCACCATTCCCGAGATCGCCGGCTGGAGCAAGATGGAAGACGACAGCCGCCGCCAGGTGTGGCGCGCGATCGAGCTGCGGGCCCAGGCCGGCATCTGGCGCGTGCCCGAACCCACCACAGGAGACCACGACGCATGAAGCACATCGACTTCTATCTCGATTTCATCTCGCCCTACGCGCACCTGGCGTTCGAGCACCTGCCCGAGGCGCTCGAAGGCCTGAGCGTGAGCGTGGCCTACAAGCCGGTGCTGCTGGGCGCGCTGCTCAAGCACCACGGCCAGCTCGGCCCGGCCGAGATTCCTTCGAAGCGCAGCTGGACCTACCGCCACGTGCTGTGGCTGGGCCAGGCGCACGGCATCCCCATCGAGATGCCGGCCTCGCACCCCTACAACCCGCTGCCGCACCTGCGCCTGGCGGTGGCCACGGGCGACGACGGCAGCATCAGCCGCCTGGCGGCCGAAACCCTCTTTCGCCATGTGTGGCGCGGCGGCGAAGAGGCGGGCGATGCCACGCGGCTGGCCGCGCTCACGGCGCAGCTGCAGCCGAAGCGCGACGTGAACGGCGACGACAACAAGGCCCTGCTCAAGCGCAACACCGACGAGGCCGTGGCGCAGGGCGTGTTCGGCGTGCCGTGCTACGTGGTCGACGGTCGCCTGTTCTGGGGTTTCGACGGCCTCGCGATGCTGCGCGCCTACCTGCAGGGCGACGCCTGGTTCGACGGTCCGCAATGGACCGGTGCCGACCAGCGCCCCTCGTTGCTGCGCAAGAGCTGAGGCTTTTTGCTGCTTCGCAGCAAGGACTGAGGACAAACCCGCGCAGGGTCCTTGTTTCTTACAAGCTGAAACGAGCAGCGCGGGTTTCACCCTAAACCGTAAGCGCCCGTTCAGTTTCGCGAAAGCCTCGGGTCAGTCGCGCCTCCAAGAATGCCCCACGGTCCCGAATGCCGGGAACCGATGGACGCATACATACACACCAGGAGACGACGATGGCAGCCACGCTAGATTCAAGGGGAGTGCCGCATCCGGCCCCCCGGCCCATGTCCGCGGAGGAGAAGAAGGTCATCTTCGCCTCCTCGCTCGGCACCGTGTTCGAGTGGTACGACTTCTATCTGTACGGTTCGCTCGCCGCGATCATCGCGAAGCAGTTCTTCAGCGGCCTGGATGCGGGCGCGGCCTTCATCTTCGCGCTGCTGGCGTTCGCCGCCGGCTTCCTGGTGCGTCCGTTCGGCGCCATCGTGTTCGGCCGCCTGGGCGACATGATCGGTCGCAAGTACACCTTCCTGGTGACGATCCTGATCATGGGCCTGTCGACCTTCATCGTCGGCCTCTTGCCCAGCTACGCGACCATCGGCGTCGCGGCGCCGGTGATCCTGATCGCGCTGCGCATGCTGCAGGGCCTGGCGCTCGGCGGCGAGTACGGCGGTGCCGCCACCTACGTGGCCGAGCACTCGCCGCACGGCAAGCGCGGCGCCTACACCTCGTGGATCCAGACCACGGCCACGCTCGGCCTGTTCCTGAGCCTGATCGTGATCCTGGGCGTGCGCACCTGGCTCGGTGAGCAGGCCTTCGGCGAGTGGGGCTGGCGCATTCCGTTCCTGGTCTCCATCCTGCTCCTGGCCATCTCGGTGTGGATCCGCCTGACGCTGTCGGAGTCGCCGGCCTTCCAGAAGATGAAGGCCGAGGGCAAGACCTCGAAGGCGCCGCTGGCCGAATCCTTCGGCCAGTGGAAGAACCTGAAGATCGTGATCCTGGCGCTGATCGGCCTCACGGCCGGCCAGGCCGTGGTCTGGTACTCGGGCCAGTTCTATGCGCTGTTCTTCCTGACGCAGCAGCTCAAGGTCGATGCGACCACCGCCAACCTGATGATCGCCGCCGCGCTGCTGCTGGGCACGCCCTTCTTCGTGGTGTTCGGCACGCTGTCCGACAAGATCGGCCGCAAGCCGATCATCATGGCCGGCTGCCTGCTGGCCGTGGTCACCTACTTCCCGGTCTTCAAGATGCTGACCGAAGCCGCGAACCCCGACCTGGCCCGCGCACAAGCCACGGCCGGCGTCACCGTGACGGCCGACCCGAAGACCTGCTCGTTCCAGGGCAATCCGGTGGCTCGCGAGATCGACTTCAAGAGCTCGTGCGACATCGCCAAGCGCTACCTCGTGCAGAACTCGGTGAGCTATGAGAACGTGGCCGGCGCGCCCGGCTCCGCGGCCGTCGTGAAGATCGGCGACAAGACCGTCGAGGCACCCACCGGCGTGGTCGCGAACTCCAAGTTCGACGAGACCAGCGTCAAGGCCATCGCCGCCTTCAAGAAGGGCGTGGCCGAAGACCTGAAGGTCGCCGGCTACCCGTCCAAGGCCGATCCCGCCAAGATCAACAAGGTGCTGACCATCGTGCTGCTGTTCTGGCTGGTGCTGCTGGTGACCATGGTCTACGGCCCGATCGCCGCGATGCTGGTCGAGATGTTCCCCACGCGCATCCGCTACACCTCGATGAGCCTGCCGTACCACATCGGCAACGGCTGGTTCGGCGGCCTGCTGCCGACCACCGCCTTCGCCATCGTGGCCTCGACCGGCAACATGTACAACGGCCTGTGGTACCCGATCATCATCGCGGGCATCACGCTGGTGATCGGCACGCTGTTCATCCGCGAGACCAAGGACGTGGACATCTACGCCAACGACTGATCGGCGGCATCTGGAGGGGGCCGCGCGGCGGCTGCCCTCCGTTCAACAAAGAGGCTTCATGCCCCGCGGCATGAGGCCTTTTTCTTGAACCCTCTTCATCCCCCGTTTCACCTTCTCAGGAGACAGTACCCATGTGGAAAATCGTTGTCGGCTTCGTCATCTTCGCCGCCATTGCCCTGTATGTGATTTCGATGGGCGGCGACAAGATCGACATGTCCGGCGAGAAGCACGGCGGCGACACGACGCACGCCCCCGCACCGGCGGCCACGCCGGCGCCTGGCGCATCGGCACCGGCCGCCGCGGCCTCCGCCGCGAAGTAACGCAACGGGGCGCGCGTCAGCGCTTGAAGCGGCCTTCGCTGATGATCGCGAGGTCCGCGAAGTCGATGCCGCTGTGGTCCTGCGGCGAGTAGCTCACCTCGAGCCCGCCGCCCAGGTCGTAGCCCTTGAGGCTTTCGAGCGCCGCGAGCACCTTGGCGCGCGTGGGCTTGGGGCCGGCGCGGCGCAAGGCCTCCACCAGCACCTTGGCCGAGGCGAAGCCTTCGAGCGCGGCCGGTGACAGCTCGCCCTGGCCCTTGGCGCGGGCCAGCGTCAGCGCCTCCTTCACCATCGGCTGGCCCATCGAGCGCTCGCTGGGGAACACCTGCGTCACGATCACGCCGCGGCTGGCGTCGCCCAGCTGCTTGATGAAGCCCGACGAGGCGTTGTTCGACAGCGTGACCACCTGCGCCGCCGAGCCCGCGGCGCGCAGCGCCTTGATGCCGTCGACCACCGCCACGCCCGAGCCGATCCACACCACCGCCTGCGCGTCGGCCTTCATGATGGCGGGCACGATGGTCTTGTAGTCGGGCTTCTCGCGGTCGGCCGGCATGGTCGCGATCGGCTGGGCCTTGCCCTTGGTGAAGCCGTTCATCGCACCCTGCAGCGCGTCGGCACCGAACGAGTCGGTCACGTGGACCACGGCGATGCGCGTCAGGCCGATGGTCAGCAGGTGCTGCACCGCCTTCTCGGCCTCGCGCTGGTAGGTGGCGCGCACGTTGAACACGTGCTTTTGCAGCGGCTTGTGCAGCACCATCGCGCCGGTCGAGGGACCGATGAGCGCCACCTCGTTCTTGTCCAGGTACGGGATGATGGCCTGCGAGTGCGGCGTGCCGCGGCTCATGAAGAGCGCCAGCACCTTCTTGTCCTCGATCAGCACGCGCGCGTTATCGCCCGCGCGTTTGACGTCGAAGGCGTCGTCCATGCGGATCACTTCGATCTTCTCGCCGTGGATGCCGCCCTGGGCGTTGGCTGCGTCGATCACCAGTTGCGCGCCGCCGATGGTCTCGTTCACGCTGGCGGCCACCGAGCCGGTCATGCCCGCGGTCTGGCCGATCACGATCTGGGCCGAGGCGCCCATCGCGCACAGCGCCAGCAGGGCGGCCACGCCGAGCGCGTGCCGTGAACCTGCCACTTTCTTCTTCGTCATGAAAGCCTTTCGGAGCCTTCGGGAGACTCGCTGAACAATTGTGAAAACAAATGTCGCATTTGTTTCATAAAGTGTCTTTGGACGCATCCAGACAAACCCCTGCGCGGGCGCCGCCCATGCGCCGGCGTGGGCCGAAGCGTCACGAAGCACTCCCTAGAATGTTTGCCCCACCCCCCAAGGCACTCATGACACAGGGCTCCATCCGGATTCGCGGCGCGCGCCAGCACAACCTCCAGAACCTCGACCTCGACATCCGCACCGGCGAGATGACCGTGGTCACCGGGCCCAGCGGCTCGGGCAAGTCGAGCCTCGTGTTCGACACCCTCTACGCCGAAGGCCAGCGCCGCTACGTGGAGACCTTTTCCGCCTACGCGCGCCAGTTCCTGGACCGCATGGACAAGCCCGCCGTCGACAAGGTGGAGGGCGTGCCGCCCGCCATCGCCATCGACCAGACCAACCCGGTGCGCTCCTCGCGCTCCACGGTCGGCACGATGACCGAGCTGAACGACCACCTGAAGCTGCTCTACGCGCGCGCGGCCCAGCTGTTCGACCGCGAGACCGCGCTGCCGGTGCGCCACGACTCGCCCGACAGCATCTATGCGCAGATCGCCGAGCGCGCGGCCGCCGCGGGCGACCCGCGCATCGTCATCACCTTCCCGGTCGAACTGCCGGCCGGCACCACGGCGGACGAAGTGACGCAGTGGCTGTCGGCCAGCGGCTTCACGCGCGTGCAGGCCGAGCGCGAGGTGGCCACGCCCACCGGCCCGCGCAAGGTGCTCGACGTGGTGGCCGACCGCTTCCGCATCTCGAGCGCCGAGCGCGCGCGCGTGGTCGAAGCGATCGAGGTGGCGCTCAAGCGCGGCAGCGGGCGCGTCACCGTGCACGCGACCGGCGCGGAAGAGAACGCACCCACCGACGTGTGGAAGTTCTCGACCGGGCTGCACTGCCCTGAAAGCGACATCCGCTACACCGACCCCATCCCGTCGATGTTCTCGTTCAACTCGGCGGTGGGCGCCTGCGACACCTGCCGCGGCTTCGGCCGCGTGATCGGCGTCGACCTGGGGCTCGTGATCCCGAACGACAAGCTCACGCTGCGCGCCGGCGCCATCAAGACCATCCAGACGCCCGCGTGGAAAGAGGCGCAGGACGACCTCATGCGCCACGCCGAGGCGGCCGGCATTCCGCGCGACACGCCGTGGAACAAGCTCACCGAGGAGCAGAAACACTGGGTGATCGAGGGCACGCCCAACTACAAGGACGGCAACTGGAACAAGCAGTGGTACGGCGTGCGCCGCTTCTTCGGCTACCTGGAGAGCAAGGCCTACAAGATGCACATCCGCGTGCTCTTGTCGAAGTACCGCAGCTACACGCCGTGCCCGGTTTGCAGCGGCGCGCGCCTGAAGCTCGACCCGCTGCTGTGGCGCATCGGCAGCAAGGACGACGCCGACGCCGTGCTGCCGCCTGAAAAGCGCTTCCTGCCCACCGGCGCGAAGTGGAGCCGCGCGCAGCTCGAAGCGCTGCCCGGCCTGTGCCTGCACGACCTGATGCTGCTGCCCATCGAGCGGCTGCGCAAGTTCTTCGACCGCGTGGAGCACCACGGCAACGGCAGCCCCGCCAGCGAAGGCGAGGCGCAGGCGCTGAAGCTGCTGTTCGAAGAGATCACCACGCGCCTGCGCTATCTGCACGACGTGGGCATCGGCTACCTCACGCTCGACCGCCAGAGCCGCACGCTCAGCGGCGGCGAGGTGCAGCGCATCAACCTCACGACCGCGCTGGGCACCTCGCTGGTGAACACGCTGTTCGTGCTCGACGAGCCCAGCATCGGCCTGCACCCGCGCGACATGAACCGCATCACCGAGGCCATGCTGCGCCTGCGCGATGCCGGCAACACGCTGGTGGTGGTCGAGCACGACCCGGCCGTGATGCTCGCGGCCGACCGCGTGATCGATATGGGCCCCGGCCCGGGCGCGCGCGGCGGGCAGATCGTGTTCGACGGCGGCACCGACCAGCTGCGCGACGCCGACACGCTCACCGGCCAGTACCTGGGCGGGCGCAAGAAGATCGGCATGGGCTTCAAGCGGCTCGTGAGCGAGAACACGCACCGGCTCATCCTCGAAGGCGTGCGCGAGCACAACCTGAAGAACATCACGGTCGACTTTCCGCTCGCGCGCCTCGTGTGCGTGACCGGCGTGAGCGGCTCGGGCAAGTCCACGCTCATCCAGGACGTGCTGGCGCCCGCGCTCATGCGCCACTTCGGCAAGGCCACCGAGACGCCGGGCGCGCACGACCGCATGCTCGGCGCCGATCACCTGGGCGACGTGGTCTTCGTCGACCAGTCGCCCATCGGCAAGACCGCGCGCTCCAACCCCGCGAGCTACGTGGGCGCGTGGGACGCCATCCGCGAAATCTTCGCCACCGCGGCACTGTCGCGCCAGCGCGGCTACACGGCGAGCAAGTTCAGCTTCAACTCCGGCGACGGGCGCTGCCCCACCTGCGGCGGCTCGGGCTTCGAGCACGTCGAGATGCAGTTCCTGTCGGACGTGTACCTGCGCTGCCCCGATTGCGACGGCAAGCGCTACCGGCCCGAGATCCTCGAAGTGAAGATCGAGCGCAAGGCCAAGGGCTACAACGTGGCCGACATCCTGGAGCTCACCGTGGCCGAGGCCGCGGCGCTGTTCGACACCGACCGCGACGTGCTGCGCGTGCTGCAGCCCATCGTCGACGTGGGCCTGGACTACGTGAAGCTCGGCCAGCCCGTGCCCACGCTCTCGGGCGGCGAGGCGCAGCGCCTGAAGCTGGCGGGCTTCCTGGCCGAAGCGGCCAAGAGCGCGACCGCGAGCCGCCAGATGGTGGCGCGCAAGGGCACGCTGTTCCTGTTCGACGAGCCGACCACCGGCCTGCACTTCGACGACATCGCGCGGCTCATGCGCGCGCTGCGCAAGCTGCTCGACGCGGGCCATTCGCTGATCGTCATCGAGCACAACCTCGACGTGATCCGCGCCAGCGACTGGCTCATCGACCTCGGCCCCGAAGGCGGCGACGCCGGCGGCCAGGTGGTGGCCGAGGGCACGCCCGAGCAACTGCGCGAGAACCGCGCCTCGCTCACCGGCGCGGCGCTGGCCGACTACGAACTCGCCGTCGGGCCCGGCGCCTACAAGGTGGCCGAACGCGCCGCGCGGCGCTACATCGCCAACGCCAAGACGGCGCCGGGCGGCAACGCCATCGAGATCGTCAACGCGCGCGAGCACAACCTGAAGAACCTCAGCGTCGACATTCCGCGCGGCAAGTTCAGCGTGGTGACGGGCGTCAGCGGCTCGGGCAAGTCGACGCTCGCTTTCGACATTCTTTTCAACGAAGGCCAGCGCCGCTACCTCGAATCGCTCAACGCTTATGCGCGCAGCATCGTGCAGCCCGCGGGCCGGCCCGAGGTGGACGCGGTGTACGGCATTCCGCCCACGGTGGCCATCGAGCAGCGCCTGTCGCGCGGCGGGCGCAAGAGCACGGTGGGCACCACCACCGAGGTGTGGCACTTCCTGCGCCTGCTGTACGTGAAGCTGGGCATCCAGCACTGCATTCACGACGGCGCCGCCGTGCAGCCGCAGACGCCCGACAGCATCGCCGCGCAGCTGATGCGCAACTTCAAGGGCCAGCACATCGGCCTGCTCGCGCCGCTGGTGAGCAACCGCAAGGGCGTGTACACCGAGCTGGCCGACTGGGCGCGCCCGCGCGGCTTCACGCACCTGCGCGTGGACGGCGACTTTTTGCCGACCACGGGCTTTCCGCGCATCGACCGCTTCAAGGAGCACAGCATCGAGCTGCCCGTGGCCAGCCTCGACGTGCTGCCTTCGCAGGAGAACGAGCTGCGCGCGGCGCTCACCAGGGCGCTCGAGCACGGCAAGGGCGTGGTCCATGTGCTGAGCGAACTCGACGGCCTGCGCGCCGCCATGATGGCCGGCGTGTCCGCCGTGGGCATCGGCCGCGTGCAGGTGTTCTCCACGCTGCGCGCCTGCCCGGTGTGCAGCACCAGCTACGCCGAGCTCGATCCGCGCCTGTTCAGCTACAACAGCAAGCACGGCTGGTGCCCCGACTGCGTGGGCACGGGCGTCAAGCTCAGCAAGGACCAGCGCAAGGTCTTCGACGATTCGATCCGCGACGACGACAGCAAGGGCCGCGAACAGACCTTCGCCGAGCCCGAGGTGGAAGACCTCGCCGACGTGGCCTGCCCGACCTGCGAGGGCACGCGCCTGAACGCGACCGCGCGCGCCGTGGGCTTCGGCACCGCGGCCGACGGCTCGGGCGGCATCGGCATCACGCAGCTGGCGCGCATGAGCGTGACCGAGGTGCGCCAGTGGTTCGAAGGGCTGGTGCTCAACGGCCGCGAAGCCGAGATCGCGCGCGACCTCGTGCCCGAGATCAAGAGCCGCCTCGAATTCCTCGAGGAGGTGGGCCTGGGCTACCTCACGCTCGACCGTGGCGCGCCCACGCTCTCGGGCGGCGAGGCGCAGCGCATCCGCCTGGCGGCGCAGCTGGGCAGCAACCTGCAGGGCGTGTGCTACGTGCTCGACGAGCCGACCATCGGCCTGCATGCGCGCGACAACCAGATCCTGCTGAACGCACTGCACAAGCTCGGCGAGAAGGGCAACACGCTGGTGGTGGTGGAGCACGACGAAGACACCATCCGCCGCGCCGACCACATCATCGACATCGGCCCGAGTGCCGGCAAGCGCGGCGGCCGCCTCGTGGCCGAGGGCACGGTGGCCGACATCCAGAAGGCCGGCGATTCGCAGACCGGCCGCTACCTGCGCGATGCCATCAAGCACCCGCTGCAGGCGCGCCGCCTCATTCCCTCGCCCGATCCGAAGGCGGAAGACAGCGGCAATTGGCTCACCGTGCATGGCGCCGACCTGCACAACCTGCAGGACGTGACCGCCACGCTGCCGTTGCATCGCCTCGTGGTGGTCACGGGCGTCAGCGGCTCGGGCAAGTCGACGCTGGCGCGCGACGTGCTGCTGGCCAGCGTGCAGGGCATCGTGGTGCAGCGCATGACCAAGGCCGGCCGCGACGCCGATGCCGCGGGCAAGCGCCCGGCCTGGACCGGCTGCCGCGGCGTCGACGGCTACGAGGTCATCGACCGCGTGCTCGAGGTCGACCAGACGCCTATCGGCAAGACACCGCGCAGCTGCCCCGCCACCTACATCGGTTTCTGGGACACCATCCGCAAGCTCTTTGCCGACACCCTTGAGGCCAAGGCGCGCGGCTACGGCCCGGCGCGCTTCAGCTTCAACACCGGCGAAGGCCGCTGCCCGGGCTGCGAAGGCGCGGGCGTGCGCACCATCGAGATGAGCTTCCTGCCCGACGTGAAGGTGCCCTGCGAGGTCTGCCACGGCGCGCGCTTCAACCCCGAGACGCTGGCCGTGAGCTGGCGCGGCAAGAGCATCGGCGACGTGCTGAAGATGGAAGTGGACGAGGCGGTCGAGTTCTTCGCGGCCATGCCCAACATCAGCCATCCGCTGCAGTTGCTCAAGGACGTGGGCCTGGGCTACCTCACGCTGGGGCAGCCGTCGCCCACGCTGTCGGGCGGCGAGGCGCAGCGCATCAAGCTGGTGACCGAACTCAGCAAGGTGCGCGACGACATCACCCGCCGCGGCCAGAAACCGCCGCACACGCTGTACGTGCTCGACGAGCCGACCGTGGGCCTGCACATGGCCGACGTCGAGAAGCTGATCCACGTGCTGCACCGGCTGGTGAACGGCGGCCACAGCGTGGTGGTGATCGAGCACGACCTCGATTTGATCGCCGAAGCCGACTGGATTCTCGACCTCGGGCCCGAAGGCGGCAACGCCGGCGGGCGCATCGTGGCGGCGGCGCCGCCGGAGGAGGTGGTGCGATTGGGTACGCACACTGGCGTAGCTCTAAAGGCCGTGTTGGCACGTTGACGCGCACAGGCGCACAATGGCCTCAACCCTTGGCGCAGGCGCATCCTGAATCAGCCATGGTGGAGACCGTGTGAACGGATGAAGCGCCGTGCAGGGGGCTACGCAAGGAGCCGCGCCATGACCCGCTTCATCGATGTTCACAGCCTGGTTCGCCTGGTGGATGAGACCGGCGTCCCGGAATTCCTCGTCACGCTGGCCGACGCGCTGCGCGACGACTTCCTGCGATGGCGCGAGTTCGACAAGAAGGCGCGCGTGGCCAGCCATTCGCACCTGGGCGTGATCGAGCTCATGCCCGTGGCCGACGACGGCGCCTATGCCTTCAAGTACGTCAACGGCCACCCGCACAACACGCAGGTCGGCCTGCCCACGGTCATGGCCTTCGGCGTGCTGGCCGAGGTCGACACGGGCTACCCCGTGCTGCTGTCCGAACTCACGCTCACCACCGCGCTGCGCACGGCCGCCACCTCGGCCATGGCCGCCAAGGCGCTGGCGCGGCCCGACGCGCGCAGCCTGGCGCTCATCGGCAACGGCTCGCAGAGCGAATTCCAGGCGCTGGCCTTCCATGCGCTGCTGGGCATCGAGCAGGTGCGCGTGTTCGACATCGACCCGCGCGCCACCGACAAGCTGGTGCGCCACCTCGCGGCCTGCACGCCGATGGAGATCGTGCGCGCCGACTCCACCGCCGAGGCGGTGCGCGGCGCCGACATCGTGACCACCATCACCGCCTACCAGGGCCACGCGACCGTGCTCACGCCCGACATGATCGAGCCCGGCATGCACATCAACGCCGTGGGCGGCGATTCGCCCGGCAAGACCGAGCTGCACCCCGACGTGCTGCGCGGCGCGCGCGTGTTCGTCGAGTACGAGCCGCAGACCCGCATCGAGGGCGAGATCCAGCAGCTGGCGCCCGACTTCCCGGTGCACGAGCTGTGGCGCGTGCTGCTGGGCGAAGTGCCGGGCCGCGAGCGGCCGGAGCAGGTGACGGTGTTCGACTCGGTCGGCTTCGCGCTGGAGGACTACACGGCGCTGCGCTGCATCCAGCAGCTGGCGCTGGAGCGCGGCGTGGGCCGGCAGATCGCGCTGGTGCCCGAGCTCGACGACCCGAAGGACCTGTTCGGCCTCACCGCCTCGGGGCGGCGCCGGGCGGTGCTGCGGCGTGCGGCATGATGGCAGGCCCTGTCGTCACGCCCTTCGCCGCTTCATGCTCACCATCTACAACGACCAGCACGCCCTGCACCAAGGCCAAGTCGAAATGTTCCGGGGCGAGCTGGTGCCCTGCTTCGAGGTGCCCGCCCGCGTCGACCATGTGAGGCACGAGCTCGAGCGGCGCGGCCTCGGTCCGCTGCAGGCGCCCGACGCGTTCGACGACGCGCTGCTGGCGAAGGTGCATGCGCCGCGTTACCTCGACTTCATCGCCCATGCCTGGGACGAGTGGGTGGCGCTCGATGCCGCCAACGCCACGCGCGACGCGCTGCCCTCGTACTGGCCCACGCGCGGCATGCGCACCGATGTGTTGCCGAAGAGCTTTCCCGCGCGCCTGGGCCTCTTTGCGTTCGACGCCGGCACGCCGCTGATGGCCGGCAGCTGGGCCGCCGCGCGCCACGGCGCGGCCTGCGCGTGGACCGCGACGCAGCGCGTTGTCGGCGGCGAGCGCAGTGCCTTCGCGCTCACGCGCCCGCCCGGCCACCACGCGGGCGCCGACTTCTTCGGCGGCTACTGCTTCGTCAACAACGCCGCCGTGGCCGCGCAGGCGCTGCGCGATGCGGGCGTCGAACGCGTGGCCGTGCTCGATGTCGACTACCACCACGGCAACGGCACGCAGGCGATCTTCTACGAACGCAGCGACGTGCACTTCGCCAGCCTGCACGGCGACCCGCTGACCGACTACCCGTACTACCTGGGCCATGCCGACGAGCGCGGCGCAGGCGTGGGCGAGGGCTTCAACCACAACCTGCCGCTGCCGCGCGGCACCGACTTCACGGCCTGGCGCACGGCGCTCAAGACGGCGCTCGACGGCATCGCAAAGGTCAAGGCCGGCGCGCTCGTGGTCTCGCTGGGCGTCGACACCTTCGAGGGCGACCCGATCTCGGGCTTCAAGCTGAAGAGCGACGACTACCTGCGCATGGGCGAAGACCTCGCGCGCGCGGGCTTGCCGACGGTGTTCGTGTTCGAGGGCGGCTATGCGGTCGCCGAGGTGGGTGTGAACGCGGTCAACGTTCTCGAAGGCTTCGCGCAAGCCGCGGGCTGAGCGGGCGAGTAGCCCCGGCGACAGCAGTCGGGTGAGCCCCGATTGCTGCACCGGGCGGGGCAGGGCCCAATGCGCGGCTCGATCCACGCTTCAGGAGCCTTCCGTCATGTTTCGCCGTTCCCTTCTCCGTGCCGCCACGCTGGCCGCCTGCGGCCTCGCCGCGCCGCTGGCGGTGCTTGCACAGGCCTTTCCCGCGAAGCCCATCAAGCTCGTGATCGCCTTTCCCGCGGGCGGCCCGACCGACATCACCATGCGCCAGCTGGCCGACAACGCCAGCAAGATCCTGGGCCAGCCCGTGATCATCGACAACAAGCCCGGCGCCGGCGGCACGCTGCCCGCGCAGGCGCTGCAGACCGCGCAGCCCGACGGCTACACCGTCGCGCAGATTCCGCTCGGTGTGTTCCGCCTGGGCTACACCACCAAGATCAACTGGGACCCGCTCAAGGACATCAGCTACGTGCTGAACGTCACCGGCTATGCCTTCGGCATCGTCGTGCCGGCCGACAGCCCGTTCAAGACCTGGGCCGACTTCGTCGCCTACGCCAAGGCCAACCCCGGCAAGCTCACCTACGGCTCGACCGGCAACCTGACCAGCCCGCACCTCACGACCGAGATCGTGGCGCAGAAGGCCGGCATCACGCTGCAGCACGTGCCCTACAAGGGCAGCGCCGACCTGATGCTGGCCGTGGTCAGCGGCCAGCTCATGGCGGCGGCCGACAGCACCGGCTTCGCGCCGCAGGTCGAGGCCGGCAAGCTGCGCGTGCTCAACACCTGGGGCGAGAAGCGCCTGGCCAAGTTCCCCGACGCGCCGACGCTGAAGGAGCTGGGCTACGACGTGGTGCAGAACTCGCCCTTCGGCATCGGCGCACCCAAGGGCACCCCGCCCGAGGTCGTGAAGAAGCTGCACGACGCCTTCAAGCAGGCGATGGAAGAGCCCAGCTACGTGGCCTCGCTCGGCCGCTACGACATGCTGCCCAACTACATGAGCTCGGCCACGTACACCAAGTTCGCGCAGGACACGGTGGTGCGCGAGAAGGTGATCATCGACAAGCTGGGGTTGGCGAAAGAGAAGTAAGCGCCCGCCGGAAAAGGGGAGGCGTTGCGACGCCTACCCCGATCCGCGACCGCTGTCCTGAACTCACCCCCTATATCCCTCCGTAATCTAGGCGTTAACCCTATGTAATCCCTTTGTCTTCCAGCGCAGGAAAACTCGGACCCAGTCTCGCGGCAACAAGGCCCGGACGTCCCAAAGTCGCGCCCGGTCTCGGCGCAGCGACATCCCCCTCCTGGAGTGACACCAATGAAAAAATCCCTGCTTGTTCTGGCTGCCATCGCAGCCTGCGGCGCCGCGTCGGCGCAATCGACCGTGACCCTGTTCGGCGTGGTCGATGCCGCCTACCGCAACGTAGCGAACAAGAGCGTTTCGACCACCCCCTTCGGCCCCGCCTACAGCGTGAAGGCCAGCCGCACCGAGCTGGCGAATTCGGGCCTGAGCTCGAGCCGCCTCGGCTTCCGCGGCGTGGAAGACCTGGGCGGCGGCCTGTCGGCCAGCTTCTGGCTCGAAGCCCCGATCACGAATGACGACGGCGCCACCGGCGTGTCGAACTTCACCCGCCGCTCGACCGTGAGCCTGGCAGGCAGCTTCGGCGAACTGCGCCTGGGCCGCGACAAGACCGCGACGGTGATGAACGAAGAGCAGTTCGACCCGTTCGGCGACACCGGCATCGGCGGCTCGCTGATCATCGACGCCAACGAAGCCAGCGTGCCGGGCAGCGGCTACGGCAGCAACGGCACCTACAAGCGCGCCAGCAACATGGTGCAGTACTTCCTGCCGCGCCTGGGCGGCTTCTACGGCAACGTGGCCTACGGCCTGGCCGAGCAGACGCGCCTGTCGCCCGACACCGCCGCCAGCACCAACACCGGTCGCCACATCGGCGGTCGCCTGGGCTACACGACGGGCCCGTTCGACATCGCCGCCAGCTACGCGCAGAACGACACCAGCTTCACGACCGGCAGCGGCGCCGCCGCCGTGGCACGCCCGGGCAAGGTCAAGACCTTCAATCTCGGCGCGACCTACGACTTCGGCGTGGCCAAGCTGTTCGGCGAAATCTCGCGTTCGAAGGACGAGCGCAACGCGCTGAACATCTTCACGCCCGGCCAGGACGTGGACCTCACCGGCTACCTGCTGGGCGTGACCGTGCCGGTCGGCCCGGGCGTGATCCGCGCGTCGTACTCGCAGGTCAAGTACGACTTCAACCGCGTGCCCGTGTTCGGCGTGAACAACGCCGATCCGAAGGCCAGCAAGCTCGCGCTGGGCTACGTGCACAACCTGTCCAAGCGCACCGCGCTGTACGGCACGGTCGCGCGCGTCAGCAACAAGAACGGCGCAGGGCTCACGGTGGGTGCAGGCCCGTCGTACGCCACGACGTTCAACCGCACCGCGCTGCAGGCCAAGAGCTCGATGGGCTACGAGTTCGGCATCCGCCACACGTTCTGATGTCCTGAAGGGTCGCGCATTGCGCGACCCTCACCCCTGCAAGTTTCTCCAAGGGTCGTTCAACCGGTCCATTCGGCCCGCCCTGCGCGGGCCTTTTTTTCGTGCGCGGCTCAGCGCGCCGACAGCACCGCCTGCGCGGCCTGCGCAAACCCCGCACCGCGCTCGCCCTGCGTCACATAGCGCGGCAGGTGCTCCAGTTGCGGCACGAAGCGCGCGACGTTCGCCACGCCGATGCTGTGCGCGAAGCTGCGGAACATCAGTTGGTCGTTGGTGGAATCGCCCACGTAGGCCCAGCGGTCCATCTCGTCGTCGAGCGTGCGGCCCCACAGCTCGCGCACGATCCAGCGCGCGCCTTCGAGCTTGTCGTTGTCGCCGTACCAGCCGTTGATGTGGATGCTGCTCACGGTCGCGTGCATGCCTTCGCTGCGCATCAGCGCGACGACGCGCGCGATGGTGTCGTCGCTCAGCGTCACGAACTCGCTGTGGTCGATGGCGATGTCGGTCTCGCGCCCCGGCGAGTCGGTGGCGCGGCCGGCGCCCGGAATCTCGCGCTCGATGCGCGCCAGCACGGCTTGCATGCGCGCGAAGTTGGTGGCGCGCGTGGCGGCGTCCTGCTGGTAGCGCTTCTCGACACCGCCGCCCGTCGCTGGGCGCAGCGCCACCGCGCCGTTCTCGGCCACGATGGCATCGACCGGCCAGCTGTTCACGAAAGGCAGGCTCCAGCCCACGGGCCGGCCGGTGATGGCAACCACCGCCAGGCCGGCGGCCTTCAGGTCGGCCAGCGCCTTCAGCGCGTCGGGCGTGATCGCGCCGTCGGTGGTGAGCGTGTCGTCGATGTCGGTGAACACGCCGACCAGCGCGGCGCGCGCGTCGGCGGGCCAGCGCGCGAGCGGCAGCAGGTGGTGGGGCGAGGCGGGCAGGGGAGGCGAAGACATGGACAGGATTCTCGAAAGGGCCCGTGATCGTACCGGCGCTTTCGTGTAGCATCCCGCCCCCGCCGCGCTTTCGGGCCGGCGCGGCGCTTCTCACCATGCCTCACATCCTCGTCGACAACCTCCGCAAGACCTACCGCGTGTCCGAGCGCGACCCCGGTCTGCGCGGTGCGCTGCGCGGCCTGCTGCAGCGCCGTCACCGCACGGTGGAGGCGCTGTCGGGCGTGTCGTTCGCGCTGGAGCGCGGCGAGCTGCTGGGCTTCATCGGGCCGAACGGCGCGGGCAAGTCGACCACCATCAAGATCCTCTCGGGCATTCTGCGGCCCGACGGCGGGCGCGTGGAAGTCGACGGCCGCGACCCCTTTGCCGACCGCGAACGGCACGTGGGGCGCATCGGCGTGGTCTTCGGCCAGCGCACGCAGCTGTGGTGGGACCTGCCCGTGGGCGACGGCTTCGACCTGCTGCGCGACATCTACCGCGTCGATCCGCAACGCTACCGCCGCACGCGCGACGAGCTGGTCGCGCTGCTGCACCTGGAGCGCGTGCTCGACCAGCCGGTGCGCCAGCTGTCGCTGGGCCAGCGCATGCGCGCGGAGATCGCGGCGGCGCTGCTGCACGAGCCCGACATCCTGTTCCTCGACGAGCCGACCATCGGCCTCGACGCGCCCTCCAAGCTCGCCGTGCGCGACTTCGTGCGCCGCGCCAACCGCGAGCGCGGCACCACCGTGCTGCTGACCACGCACGACATGCACGACATCGAGGCCCTGGCCCAGCGCGTGATCGTCATCGGCCACGGCCGCGTGCTGGCCGACAGCCCGGTCGAGGCACTGCGCGCGCAGGTGATGGCCGAGCGCCGGCTGGTGGTCGACTTCGCGCAAGACGCCACGCTGCCCGCGCAGGTCGACGGCGCCACCGTGCATTCGCGCGACGGCCAGACGCTGGTGCTCGACTTCGACCCCAAGCAGACCCCCGCGCCCGCGCTCATCGCCCGCATCGCCGGCGCGCACGCCGTGGAAGACATCCGCCTCGAAGGCCTCGCGATCGAAGCCGTGATCGCGCGCTTCTACGCCATGCACGGAGCGGCCGAGGCGTGAGGCCGGCCATGGGCCCGCGCGACCTCGCCCGGCCGTATGTCGCGGCGTTCGTCTCGCGCTTCCTGCAGATGCTGCAGTACCGCACCGCGGCGCTCGCAGGCTTTGCCACGCAGTGCTGGTGGGGCGGCATCAAGGTGATGGTGTTCGCCGCGTTCTACAGCGGCAGCGCCATCGCAGGCGCGGCCTCGTCGATGTCGCTGGCCCAGGCCATCACCTACACCTGGCTCGCGCAGGGCCTGTTGGTGCTCATGCCCTGGCTCGGCGATCCCGAAGTGGCACAGGCCGCGCGCACCGGCGCGGTCGCCTACGACCGGCTGCGCCCGGTGGACGCCTACGCGCTGTGGTTCGCGCGCACCGCCGGCTGGATCGCCGCGCGCCTGCTGCCGCGCGTGGCACTGATGGCGGCCTTCGCGGCGGTCGCATTGCCGCTGGTGGGGCTCGGCGACTGGGCCTGGCAACTGCCCGCGAACGCGCTGGCCGGCGCGGCGTTCCTGCTGTCGGTGGTGCTGGGCCTGTTGCTCTCGACTGCGATGGTGATGCTGCTCAACGTGGCGACCACGGCGGCGCTCAACGAGCGCGGCATCCAGGCCGTGGCGACGCCCGTGGTCATCGTGTTCTCGGGCAACCTGCTGCCGCTGGCGCTGCTGCCCGACGCCTGGCAGACCGCGCTGCTGGTGCAGCCGCTGGCGGGGCTGTTCGACATTCCGGCGCGGCTGTACTTCGGGCAGCTGAGCGGCTGGCATGCGCTGGCCGCGCTGGGGCTGCAGTGCTTCTGGATCGTCGCGCTGGTCGCGTTCGGGCGGATGGCGATGGGGCGCACGATGCGCAGTCTGCAGGTGCAAGGTGGCTAGGGTGACGGACGCGCGCAGGGAGCCACTCCCGCCCTCGGAGGCAGCGCTGTCGTATGGTGGCGGGTGCGACAACCCCGCCCCTGCCATGCGCCCCGTCATTCCCGTTGAAGCCGATGCGCCGACGCCTCTCGCCGTGCGGGCCGTGACCTGCGCGATTGACCAGATCGCCGTGGCCGATCTGCCGCGCAGCGCGAGTTCCCCGCTCTTCGAACGCCTTCGCCGCTCCGTGCGCGGGGTGACCCTTCGCACGCCGCCTTCGAACGAGGCCGCGCGCTGGCACACGCACACGATCGGCGGCGTCGCGCGGCGCTTTGCGCAGCCCCTCACGTTCACGCCGTACGCCTCCGTGAAGCCTTGTTCGGCACGTTGCGGCTTTTGCTCGGAAAACCTGCGCAAGACCGACGGCGGAACCTCGGCGTCCCGACTGCGTCCGGCGCCCGACTACTTCGACGGCCTGTCTCGCGCGCTGCGCGCCTTGCGCGGCGTGCCGTTGTCGTGGTCGCTCTCGGGCCTGGAAACGAGCGACGACGCCGACTGGATGCTCCGGCTGCTGCACACGCTGGCCGCGGGCGAAAGCGAGGGCCCGGTGGTCGAGGACCGTGTGCTCTATACCAACGGCGCAGGCTTTGCCGGACCGCAGGGCGAGGTGCTGCGGCGCGCGCTGCAACGCTTCGGAATGAGCTGGCTGGAGCTGTCCCGCCATCACCACGACGGCGCGGTCAACCAGGCCATCATGCGGTTCCGGCCCGAGGTGGCCATCGGCGACCCCGTCGTGTTCGAGCGCACCGCGCGCCAGCTCGCCGATGCGGTGGCGCTGCGGCTCGTGTGCATCCTCCAGCGCGGCGGCGTCGCGCAGCCGACCGACGTGGCCGCGTACCTCGCGTGGGCACGGCAATGCGGCGCCGGCACCGTCGTCTTCCGGGAGTTCTCGCGGCTCGACGACGGCTATCGCGACAACGCCACCGCGCGCTATCTGCGCACGCAGCGGGTCTCGATGGACGCGCTGCTGACGGCCTGCCTCGACGCTCCCGACATCTCGCGCGGGTGGACCCTCGAAAGCCTCACCGAGGGCTACTACTTCTGGAACCTGCGCCTGCGCACCGACAGCGGCCTGACGGTCGTCTTCGAAAGCGCCGACTACGGCGCCATGCGCGCGCGCCACGCGACCGGCGATGTCTACAAGCTCGTCTACTTTGCCGACGGACAGCTGTGCGCCGGCTGGGAGCCGGGGCACGACGTGCTGCTCGACACGCGCACCGCGAAGGCCTGTCCATGAGCAGTCACAGCTGGCTGATGCTCGACCATGAATCGCCGCGCTACCGGCTGCCGGACGACCTGCGCACGCGGGACCCGATGGGCGGGCGCGATTGCGGATGGCTCGAGCAGATGCTGCCCTTCGTGCGCCGGTTCTCGCAACCGGGCGACACGGTGTTCGATCCGTTCGCCGGCTTCGGCACGACGCTGCTCGCGGCGCGCCTCGAGCAGCGCCAGGCGCTGGGCTGCGAAGTCGATGCCAACCGCATCGACCTCGTTCGCGAGCGGCTGTCACGCCACGGCCTCGCACACGGCACGACGCTCCTGCACGCCTCGTGCGATGCGCTCGAAGACGCCGCGCTCCCGCCCTTCGACCTGTGCCTGACGAACGTGCCCTACTTCGGTTGCCGCTGGACCGGTGCGCAGGAAACCTCCCAGCTTTACGGCAGCCCGAGCTACGCGCAGCACCTCGACGGCCTGCGCAACGTCTTCCACCGCGTCCGTGCCGGATTGCGCGAGGGCGGTGCCTGCATCGCGATGGTGGAAAACCTCCGGATCGGCGATCGCGTGCTGCCGCTGGCCTTCGATCTCGCGCGCATCCTGGGTTCGCTCTTCACGATGGAGGAGGAGCGCGTGCTGGTCTATCCGCACGACGCGGCAGACAGCGACACCGATGCCCGCACCGACCGGCGTCACGAACACGCGCTGGTCTTTCGCAAGCAGCGCGAGCGCATCGACCTGTCGGCCACGGCCGCGCTGCTCGATGCCATGCGCGCCGCAGGACTCGCCTTCACGCTGTTCGGCAGTTTCGCGCGCTGGCAGCAGGACCCGCAAGGCACTGCGCCCGCAGACGCCGACATCCGCGTCGACGCCGACCCGCAGCGCCTGGACGCCCTGCTGCGATGGCTGCAAGGGCAGGGCTTCTCGGTGACGAGCTGGGGCGACCCGGTCACCGTGCCCCTTCACCTCGACAGCTACCGCGGCCGCTTCTACTTCCGAGCCGACCGCATCGATGCCCGCGGCGCATTGATCAGGCTCGACATCTGCTACGAGCAATGAGTGGCATGACGCAATCCGCACAGCGGTGGACCGACCCGCACCACGACCGCGCTCGGTGTGCGCAGGACACCGGATGCTTCCCACAGCGAAATCAAGGAAGAGGGCGAAGCCCGAGGGACATTCGCGGAGGGAAGTACCCGGTGGCCTGTGCACGCGCCCTGAACAGCGGCGGGGGCCATTGAAGATGGGCGCCCTCCCTCTTTTCTTCCGCCTCATGGCCGCCTCCATCAGCGGCCAGGCCAGGTACCCCGCGTCCGCGCTGCTGCTGACCCTCGGCCAGTTCCTGGGCACAGGCATCGAGGTGGTCGCCGTCTGGGCGCTGTTCCATCGCTTCGGCGAGGTGCAGGGCTGGGGCATCGGCGAGGTCGCGTTGTTCTATGGCCTCGTGAACTGCATGTTCGCCCTCGCCGACGCACTGGGCCGCGGCTTCGACGTGCTGGGCACCGAGTTCCTGCGCACCGGCACCTTCGACCGGCTGCTGCTGCGCCCGCGCCCGCTCGCGCTGCAGCTCATGGGCCACGACGTGCGCATCAGCCGCCTCGGCCGTCTGCTGCAGGGCCTGCTCGTGCTGGCCTTTGCGACCGTGCAGGCCGACATCGCATGGACCCCCAGCGCCGTGGCAATCGCAACGTTCGCCCTGGCCGGCGGCATCGCGCTGTTCCTCGGCATCCTCGTGCTGCAGGGCACGCTGTCGTTCTGGACCGTCGAAAGCCTGGAAATCGCCAACGTGCTCACCTATGGCGGCGTGCAGGCGGCGCAGTACCCGCTGGCGCTCTATGCGCAGTGGTTTCGCCGCGTGCTGACCTTCATCGTGCCGCTGGCCTGCGTGGCGTACTACCCGGTGCTGGCGATCCTGGGCAAGCCCGATCCGCTGGGCGCGCCGGCCTGGGTGGGGTGGGTGTCGCCGCTCGCGGGCTTCGTGTTCCTCGCGGCGGCGTTCGGTGCGTGGCGCATCGGGCTGCGCCACTACACCTCGTCGGGCAGCTGACGCGCCCGACGGTCATCCGATCGATCGATCAGCCCGCGCTCTGCAGCGCCAGCCCCGCGTGCTCGCGCAGCGGATGGAAGTGGATCTTCGGAAAACGCTCCTGCGCCAGCCGCACGTCGTACGGCGAGGTGCACAAAAAGGCCAGCGTGTCGGCCGCATCCTTGGCCATGCGCACCGGGTACGCGTGGACGAACTCGCGCAGCTCGGCCGGGGTGTCGGCCGTGATCCAGCGCGCGCCCGTGTACTGGCAGCCTTCGAGCCGCACGTCGGCGTCGTACTCGGCCTTCAGGCGGTGCTGCACCACTTCGAACTGCAGCTGGCCGACCGCGCCCAGCAGCATCGGGCCGCCGACCTCGGGGCGGAAGACCTGGATCGCGCCTTCCTCGCCCAACTGGGCCAGGCCCTGCTGCAGCTGCTTGGTGCGCAGCGGGTTCTTCAGGATGACGGTCATGAACAGCTCGGGCGCGAAGAAGGGCAGTCCGGTGAACTGCAGGTTCGCGCCGTCGGTGATGGTGTCGCCCAGCTGCACGCCGCCGTGCGTGGTGAAGCCCACGATGTCGCCGGCGTAGGCCTCTTCCACCGCCTCGCGGCGCTGGCTCATGAAGGTCACGACGCTGGTGGGACGCAACTCCTTCGCGGTGCGCTGCACCTTCAGCTTCATGCCCGGCGTGTACTTGCCCGAGGCCATGCGCACGAAGGCGATGCGGTCGCGGTGGTTGGCGTCCATGTTGGCCTGCACCTTGAAGACCACGCCCGCGAAGTCCTTGTCCTCGGGCTGGATCTCTTTCACCACCGGCTGGCGGTTGACCAGCGTGGTGCTGGTGCGCGACTGCGGCGAGGGGGCCAGGTCGACCAGCGCGTCGAGCACTTCCATCACGCCGAAGTTGTTCACGCCCGAGCCGAAGAACACCGGCGTCTGCTTGCCGGCCAGGAAGGCCTCGCGGTCCCAGGTGGGGGAGGCGCCGGTGGCCAGTTCCATGCTTTCCATGGCGTGCTCGAAGTCGGCGCCGAAGCGCTTGACGAGCGTGTCGCGCTCGCTCAGCGGGATGGTCTCGAAGTCGTGCGGCAGCCGCTCGCTGCCCGACTCGAACACCGTCATCGCCTGCGTGCGCAGGTTCATGATGCCGCGGAAGCTCTTGCCCTGGCCCACGGGCCAGGTCATGGGCACGCAGGGCATGCCGAGTTCGCGCTCCACCTCGTCCAGGATGTCCAGCGGCTCGCGCACTTCACGGTCCATCTTGTTGACGAAGGTGATGATGGGCGTGTCGCGCTGGCGGCAGACCTCGATCAGCCGGCGCGTCTGCGCTTCCACGCCGTTGGCCGCATCGATCACCATCAGCGCCGAGTCGACGGCGGTGAGCACGCGGTAGGTGTCTTCCGAGAAGTCCTTGTGGCCGGGCGTGTCGAGCAGGTTGATCACGTGCTCGCGGTACACCATCTGCATCACCGACGAGGCCACCGAGATGCCGCGCTGCTTCTCGATTTCCATCCAGTCGGAGGTGGCGTGGCGCGAGGCCTTGCGGGCCTTCACCGAGCCGGCGATCTGGATCGCGCCCGAGAACAGCAGCAGTTTTTCGGTCAGCGTGGTCTTGCCGGCGTCAGGGTGGGAAATGATCGCGAAGGTGCGACGGCGGCGGGTTTCGGCGAGAAAAGACAAGGTGGGCAATCTGCAGGGGAATCCCCCGATTTTAGGAGGCCGCCCCGCCAAGCCCCTGAACCCCTCGCCGATGGGCCTAAAACGCCTCCGTCACCCCGTACGCCCGCATCTGCGCCTCGACCTGCGCCGCGTCCTGGCTCAGCACCACGAGGTCGTGCGCCTTGCCCTCGCGGTCCTTCACGTGGCGCCTGAGCAGGGCCTCGGGCCGGAAGCCCAGGGCCTGGAAGACGGCGATGGCGCCGCGCTGGTCGACGGTCATCTGGGCGACGATCTTTTCCTGCCCGTGCGCGAAGGCCAGCGCGCAGCCCTCCTGCGCCAGCTGCTGGCCCAGGCCGCCGCCGCGCAGCGTGGGCGACACCAGCACGCGCAACTCGGCGACGTGGCCCGACCACGAGTGCGGGTCGCGGATGACGGCGGCGCAGCCCAGCACGGCGCCGTCGCGCACGGCGAGCACGCTGTCGATGTCGCCGCGCTCGATGGCGCGGACCCAGGCGGCCATCACCTTGGGCTCGGTGATGTCGCGCGGCAAAAAGAGCAGGTCGTGCGCCGGCAGCGCTTGCGCGAAGGCCAGCACGGCGGGCGCGTCGGCGCCGGTCATCAGGCGCAGGGCGATGTCGCCGTCCGCGTGGGAAACGGTGCGCGGGTAGGTGCGGGAAGAAGATGCGGTCATGAGCGTAGGGGGAAGGTTGTGTTCGTCAGGTGGAGCGCACGCCCAGCCATTCGTCGAGCTTGGGCCACAGCCGCCGCACGGCGTTGGTGCCGGCCGCCAGGCTCACGTGGCCGCCCTTGAGCACCACCTCTTCCTTGTCGGTGGAGCCGATGCCGGCGATCAGCGGCTGGCCCGCCTCGTAGGGCACGATGTGGTCGTGCTGCGCCAGCGCGTGCAGCACCGGCACGGTGATGTTCTTCAGCAGCACCGGGCGCCCGCCGAGCACCAGCTCGCCCTTGTGGAGCTTGTTGTCCCACATGAGCTCCTTCACGGTCTGGCGGAAGTACTCGCCGGCCAGCGGCAGCATCTCGGCGCCCCAGCGGTCGAACATGCGGTACGACTTGACGAACTCGTCGTTGGCCATGTTGTCCCACAGCTGCACCAGCCCGGCGCCGCGCCCGGCGGGGCGCAGCATGTCGAAGGAGGCGAACAGCATCTCGGGCGGCACGTTGCCCACGGTGTCGATCAGGCGGTCGACGTCGAAGTAACGCCGGTCGGACCACGCATGAAAGAGCTTCATGCGGCTGAAGTCGATCGGCGTGGTGAAGAGCGCCAGGTTCTTCATCGGCCCGCCGGGGTGCAGCGCCGCGTACAGCGTGGAGAGCACGCCGCCCATGCAGTAGCCGGCGATGGTCACGTCTTCCTCGCCCGAGTCTTCCTGCACGCGGCGGATCGAATCGGGGATGAAGTCGAGCACGTAGTCCTCGATGCGCAGGCGCTTCTCGTCGGGGCGCGGCGCGTTCCAGTCCATCACGTAGACGTCGTAGCCCTTGAGCAGCAGGTACTCGACCATGCTCTGGCCCGGCGCGAGGTCGAAGATGTAGGCGCGGTTGGTGGTGGCCATCACCATCAGCACCGGCACGCGGTAGATCTCGTCGACCATCGGGCGGTAGTGGTACAGGCTCAGCGTGCCGCGCCGGTGGATCTCGTCCTTGGGCGTGAGGCCGACGGCGGGCGCGGTCGACGTGAGGAAGTCCAGCCCCTTGATGTTGCGCTGGATGGTGCGCTCGATCTCGCCGCGGATGTCGGGCAGCTGGAAGGTGTCGGGCGGCGCGCTCATGGGCGGCGCTTTCCGGCGGGGCGTTTCTTGGGGGCGGCGGTCTTGGCGGCCGGTGCAGTCGCAGCCGTCGCTGCGGGCGGCTGCTTGGTGCGACGTGGCCGGGGCGGTGCGGTGGCCGCATCGGCGGTCCGCGCGGTGGGTCTGGCCCCGCCTTCCAGCGCGCGGCGGATGCCCGCCAGGTGGTCGTCGATGCGGTGCAGCTGCTCGCCCAGCGCCTGCAGGTCGGCGCGCGTGGGCAGGTTCAGCAGCGTGAGGTAGCGCGCCATCAGGTCGCCCACCGCCTTCTGCGCAGTGAGCGAGGCGTTCATGCCGCCATGCATGCCCTGTCGGAACGGGTCCGAGGCCATGGCTTCGTTGGCGAATTCGTTGGTGCTTTTTTCCCACTGGGCCGTGAGCTCGCGCCACAGGGCCATGGGATCGAGGGACGGAAACTGGCTCATGAAAAACACCTCCGTCTGGGTTCGTTGTCGTGTCTCTTTTTTCTTTTCAGTGATCGTCGCGCCGCGCCGCCCGTGCGGTGTGCGCGGCGATGGCCTCGATGATCTGCGGCCACATCGCGATCGGCAGCGCGTGGCCCATGCGCGGAATGCGCAGCAGCGTCGCGCCGGGAATGGCCTCGGCCACGTCGATGCCGCAGGCTACGGGCACCAGCGGATCGACGTCGCCGTGGATCACCAGCGTGGGCACCTGCACCGCGCGCAATGCCGGCTTGCGGTTGCCCGATGCGAACACGGCCGCCAGCTGCCGCGCCACGCCGCCCGGGTTGAGGCCGCGCAGGAAGGCCAGCTGCGCGCGCTCGGCGTCGCGCGCCTCGTCGAGCGGAAAGGCGTCGGGCCCGCGCAGCACGCGCCACAGCTTGGCGTGGTGCGGCAGGTAGGCCTCGAAGCTCGTCGGCGCGGGCGCGAACAGCACCGCCAGCGCCTCGGGCGTGGGCGGCGGCAGGGCCGGGTCGCCGGTGCTCGACATGATGCTGGTGAGCGAACGCATCCGCCCCGGGTGATGGATGGCCATCTCCTGCCCGATGGCGCCGCCCATCGACGCGCCTACGACGTGGGCGCGCGCGATGCCCAGCGCGTCGAGCAGGCCGGCGCAGTCGTCGGCCATGTCGCGCAGCGTGTAGGGCACCTGCAGCGGGCGCCCGGCCATGGCCTGCAGCATCAGCGCCTGGATGTCGGGCACGCCGGCGTGCGGCAGGTGGGTGGAGTGGCCGATGTCGCGGTTGTCGAAGCGGATCACATGGTGGCCGCCGGCCTGCGCCAGGGCGGCGCAGAACGCGTCGTCCCACGCGACCATCTGGGCGCCGAGGCCCATGACCAGCAACAGCGGCGGCGCCTCGGGGTCGCCGAAGCTGTCCCAGGCCAGTTCGATGCCGTTGGCGCGGGTGCGCCGTTCGGTGCGGGGCGCGACGGCGGTCATGCGGGCCTTTCTTTTCTTCCTGTTACTTGCGCTGCAGCAGCTTCGTGACCTCGTCCACGTTGGCCTGGATGCGCTGGCGCACCACGTCGAACGCATCGGCCTGCGACTTGGCGGCCAGGGTGGCCAGTTCCTTGATGTCGTCGACGGCGCGCTGGAACGACTGGCGGCCCAGCTCGTCGAGCTTGGCCAGGTTTTCCTTCGGGTCCTTGCCCGGCATCGCCTTGGCGGCGGTCTGCCATTCAGCGATGGCCGTCTTGATCATCTCGGTCTGTCGCTGCACCACGGTCTGCAGGCCCTGGTAGGACTTTTCATTGGCCTGCATCAGCGCCTGCAGGTCCTTGCGGCCGCTGTCGAGCAGCTTGCCGGCGCCGCCGGTCAGGTTCAGGTTCTGCAGGCGCTCGGCCATGCCCTTGAGGTTCTTCATCGGATCGAGCATGTCCGCGGCGGACGGCGCCGCCTGCTTCGCGCCGGCGCTGCTGGCGGTGGTTTTTTTCGCGGCGGCTTTCTTGGCAGTGGCCATGGTGCGGAATCTCCTGTGTCGGGTGATGAAAACAATCGAACGGGTGGATGCAGGCAGCGGCCGGGCGGCCGGGGCCCGCCGCCACGATACGCCGGGCCGGCGCGGCTCAGGGCGCTCCAAGCGCGGATTTGCCTGCGGAGTTTCCCGGGGTGGCCCGCGCCGCACGGCCCGGCCTGGCGGGCGCCCGCGCTTTCCGTGATGTGGGATGCCCCGGTCGATTGGCGGGCCGGGCGGCCGCGACTACAATCCGGCGCTCCGAGGAGCGTTGCAGCGCCGTCAGGCGTGAGGCTCGGACCACATCGCAACCACGCTCACCCGCTGTTCTCGCGGTGAGTCTTTCTTCCCCGTACGCAGTGGCATCTTTCAAACCAGTTTTGGAGTTCACATGAGCGCTGTACTCAAGCCCACCCCCGTCTCGACCGCCGACCAGGCGATTGCCGACCTGTCCCTTGCCGCCTGGGGCCGCAAGGAAATCAAGATCGCCGAAACCGAGATGCCCGGCCTGATGGCCATCCGTGAAGAGTTCTCGAAGGGCCAGGCCCTGAAGGGCGCGCGCATCACGGGCTCGCTGCACATGACCATCCAGACGGCCGTGCTGATCGAGACGCTGCAAGCCCTGGGCGCCGAAGTGCGCTGGGCCTCGTGCAACATCTTCTCGACGCAGGACCACGCCGCCGCCGCCATCGCCGCCGCCGGCACGCCGGTGTTCGCCATCAAGGGCGAGTCGCTGAAGGACTACTGGGACTACACCCACGCCATCTTCGACTTCGGTCCCAAGGGCTCGAAGGGCGAAGGCCCGAACATGATCCTGGACGACGGCGGCGACGCCACGCTGCTCATGCACCTGGGCCAGCGCGCCGAAAAAGACCTGGGCGTGCTCGCCAACCCGACCAGCGAAGAAGAACGCATTCTGTACGCCGCCATCAAGGCCAAGCTGGCCGTGGACGACACCTGGTACACCCGCAAGTCGGCCGAGATCATCGGCGTGACCGAAGAGACGACCACCGGCGTGCACCGCCTGAACGAGATGAGCGCCAAGGGCACGCTGCTGTTCCGCGCCATCAACGTGAACGACTCGGTCACCAAGAGCAAGTTCGACAACCTGTACGGCTGCCGCGAATCGCTGGTGGACGGCATCAAGCGCGCGACTGACGTGATGATCGCCGGCAAGGTCGCTTGCGTGGCCGGCTACGGCGACGTGGGCAAGGGCTCGGCCCAGGCGCTGCGCGCCCTGAGCGCCCAGGTGTGGGTCACCGAAATCGACCCCATCAACGCTCTGCAGGCCGCGATGGAAGGCTACAAGGTCGTGACCATGGAGTACGCCGCCGACAAGGCCGACATCTTCGTGACCACCACCGGCAACAAGGACGTCATCACGCACGACACCATGGTCAAGATGAAGGACCAGGCCATCGTCTGCAACATCGGCCACTTCGACAACGAGATCGACGTCGCGTCGATCGAGAAGTACGAGTGGGAAGAGATCAAGCCGCAGGTGGACCACATCACCTTCCCGGACGGCAAGAAGATCATCCTGCTGGCCAAGGGCCGCCTCGTGAACCTGGGCTGCGGCACGGGCCACCCGAGCTTCGTGATGTCGTCGTCGTTCGCCAACCAGACCATCGCCCAGATCGAGCTGTTCACCAAGCCCGACGCCTACCAGGCCGGCAAGGTCTACGTGCTGCCCAAGCACCTGGACGAGAAGGTCGCGCGCCTGCACCTGAAGAAGGTCGGCGCCATGCTCACCGAGCTGACCGACTCGCAAGCCGCCTACATCGGCGTGGACAAGAACGGCCCTTACAAGCCGGACACCTACCGCTATTGATCCGCGTGCGCGCCGATCAACTGTTGGTGGAGCGCGGCCTGGCCGCGTCGCGTTCGCAGGCGGTCCGGCTCATCGCCGGCGGCATGCGCTGGCGTGACGCGGGCACGGGCGACGCGTGGCGCAACGTCGCCAAGAACAAGGACGAAGTGCCCGAGTCGGCCGAGCTCGAGCTCGCCGACGCCGCCGAGGCACGCTACGTGTCGCGCGGCGGCCTCAAGCTCGAAGGTGCGCTGAAGACCAGCGGCGTGGACCCGACGGGCAAGCTGTGCCTGGACGTCGGCCAGTCGACCGGTGGCTTCACCGACTGCCTGCTGCAGCATGGCGCCGCCAAGGTGGTGGGCGTCGATGTGGGCCACGGGCAGCTGCATGCGCGCATGCGCGAGGACGAACGCGTGGTCGCCATCGAAGGCGTCAATGCGCGGGCGTTGTCGCCGGCCGACCTGCAGGTGGACGATGGCGAGGACGACGAGGTGGGCGAGGCGCTCGAAGTCGTCGAAGCCCCGGCCGAGCCGCGCTTCGACCTCATCGTCGGCGACCTGTCCTTCATCTCGCTCACGCTGGTGCTGCCGGCCGTGGTGCAGTTCCTGGCCGACGACGGCCAGTTGCTGATGCTGGTCAAGCCGCAGTTCGAGCTGCAGCCCGGCCAGGTCGGCAAGGGCGGCATCGTGCGTGACGAGGCGATGTACGCTGTGGTCGAGAAGCGCCTGCACGACGCCTGCGCGGCGCTCGAGCTGAAGGTGCTGCGCTGGTTCGACAGCCCGATCGCCGGGGGCGACGGCAACCGCGAGTTTTTCATTCACGCCGTTCGTGCTGCTGCCAAGGCGGGCGACGGTTCCTAAGGAGACGCAGGTGCGCCTTCCGCTGAGTTTCGAATTCTTCCCGACCAAGACGCCCGAAGGCGCGGTCAAGCTGCGCGCCGTGCGCCAGCAGCTGTATGCGCGCAAGCCGCAGTTCTGCTCCGTCACCTACGGCGCGGGCGGCTCCACGCACCAGGGCACCTTCGGTGCGGTGCAGGAGATCCTGGCCGAAGGCGTGGACGCCGCCAGCCACTTCTCGTGCATCGGCGCCACGCGCGCCACGGTGCGTGAGCAGCTGGCCGAGCTGAAGGCCATGGGCGTGAAGCGCCTGGTCGCGCTGCGCGGCGACCTGCCCAGCGGCTACGGCATCGGTGGCGAGTTCCAGTACGCGAGCGACCTCGTCGCCTTCATCCGCGAGGAGACCGGCCGCGACTTCCACATCGAGGTGGCCTGCTACCCCGAAGTGCATCCGCAGGCGCGCTCGCCCGAAGCCGACCTGCAGGCCTTCGCGACCAAGATGAAGGCCGGCGCCGACTCGGCCATCACGCAGTATTTCTTCAGCCCCGAGGCCTACTTCCGCTTCGTCGACGACGCGCGCAAGCTGGGGCTCGACACGCCGATCGTGCCGGGCATCATGCCCATCACGAGCTCGACGCAGCTCATGCGTTTCTCGGACGCCTGCGGCGCCGAGATTCCGCGCTGGATCCGCCTGCGCCTGCAGGGCTTCGGCGACGACACGGCCTCCATCAAGGCCTTCGGCCTGGACGTGGTGACCGACCTGTGCGCGCGCCTGCAAGCGGGCGGCGCACCCGCGATCCACTTCTACACGATGAACCAGTCGGCGGCCACGCTGGCGATTCTGGAGCGCCTGGATTGAGAGGGCTGCGCGCGGTCGCCGTCGCGGTCTCCTGCGTGCTCGCAGGGTGCACCATGCCGCCTGCCACGCAGGAGAAAGACGCGGACACCACCGCCGCGCCGGCGGCGTCCGGCAAGCGGCTGCAGCCGCTGGGACGCGGCCTGGCCGTGCCGCCCGGTGCCGCGCCGCGCTCGGCCGTGCCGTCGGTGCGCTACGACCTCGCGGTGTCGGGCACCGGCGAGTCGCTGGACGACGGCGTGCCCGGCGATGAGCCGCGCGAGATCTTCGAGCGTGGTGGCGCGTCGTGGTACGGCATCCAGTTCCACCAGCGCAAGACCGCCAACGGTGAGCGCTTCGACATGGGCGCCATGACGGCGGCCCACAAGACGCTGCCCTTCAACACGCGCGTGTGCGTGCGCAGCCTGGTCAACGGCAGCGAGGTGCTGGTGCGCGTCAACGACCGCGGGCCCTTCACGCCGGGCCGCATCATCGACCTGAGCCGCGCCGCGGCCGACCGCATCGGTCTCACGAGCATGGGCATCAAGCAGGTGGCGCTGTCGGTCATCGACCGCGAGGGCATGCGCTGCGGCGGCCAGGCCGTGGCGGCGGAAGATCTGCAGCCCGCGCTGTTGCCCGAGGCGCCGACCTCGCGCGTTCGTGCGCCGGCCCCTGCGCGCAAGCGGGTGATCGTGCCGCCGCGCAAGCGCCGCTGAGCGGCCGGCCTCAGCCGCCGCTCTCGAGCGAGTAGGCGGCGTTGCGGTCCTGGGCCAGGCGCTCGGCCAGCTGGGGCAGTGCCTCGGCCAGTTGCGCCTTCAGCGTGTAGGGCGGGTTGATCAGGAACATCCCGCTCGCCGGCAGGCCCGGACGCTGCGTTTCTCCCGAGGCGGCGTCCTTCGTGATCTTGCTCGACTTGACCGTCAGCGTGGCGTGCAGCCACGGCTTGCCGGCCTTGGTCGCCATCGTCTTCAGGCGGCGCGGCAGATCGTGCGCCTCGGGGCGCGGAATGATCGGGTACCAGACGGCGTAGGTGCCGGTGGCGAAGCGCTTGAGCGCCTCGGCCGCGAAGTCGAGCACGCGGCCGTAGTCGGTCTTCATTTCGTAGCTCGGGTCCATCAGCACCAGCGCGCGGCGCGAGGGCGGCGGCAGGAACTTGGTGGCGCTGCCGAAGCCGTCGTCGCGCAGCACGGCGATGCGGCGGCCGGCCTCGAGCTGGGCGATGTTGGCGTCCAGCGTGCGGGCGTCGGTCGGGTGCAGCTCGAACAGCTTGAGCTTGTCGTGGTCGCGCAGCAGGTGCTGCACGATGAACGGCGAGCCGGGGTAGACGCGGGCGCCACCCTTGGGGTTGAAGTCGTGGATCACGCTCAGGTAGCGGGCGATGGCTTCGGCGACCGGCTTTTCGTCGGCGGGGGCTGCCGCTTTCTTGCCAGCCGTTTTCGTGGCTGGCGCGGGCGTTTCGGTCGCTTTTGTCGGCGCGGGGAAGAAGCGCAGCACGCCGTCGGCCGCTTCGCCGCTGGTGCCGGCGTAGTCGCCGTCGAGCCGGTACAGGCCGGCACCGGCGTGGGTGTCGACGACGGTCAGCGCGGCGTCTTTTTCAAGCAGGTGGTCGAGGGTGGCAATCAGGACCGTGTGCTTGAGCACGTCGGCGTGGTTGCCGGCATGGAACGCGTGGCGGTAACTGAACATGGAATGAGGCCTGAAAAAGTGGAAAGGGGAGCGCTAGACTCGCGCGGCGCTACATTGATTTACAAAACACAACGAGGGGCAGCAATGCGAGGAGCCGGATGGCGATTTTGGGGCCTGTGCGTCGGCGCGGGTGTTTTGTCTATTTTGACGGGCTGCGCCTCCGTGACCCACGGCACCACGCAGAACGTGAAGGTCGAGACCCTGTCGCCCGAGGGCAAGGTGGTCGACGGCGCCCGCTGCCGGGTCTCCAACGACCGCAATGATGCGGTGGTGCGCTCCGGCCTGACCCTGCCGGTGCGGCGCTCGGGCGAGAACCTGAACATCGAATGCACCCAGTCCGGCCTGCCGCCGGCCCGCGGCCAGGCGATTTCGCGCGTCAACGTGGGCCTGGTCGGCAACGTGATGATCGGCGGCCTGGTCGGCGTGGCGATCGACACCGGCACCGGGGCGGGCTTCAACTACCCGAGCTGGATCCAGCTGATCTTCGGCGAGGTGCGCAGCTTCGACCGCAGCGCGCAGACCGGCGACGAGGCGACGGCCGGCATGAAGATCGGCACGACCGAGATGGCGGCCGCGCCGGCGCCGAAGACGGCCGCAGCAGCGCCTGTGCCTGCGCCCGCGCCGGCCGTGGTCGCGCCACCGCCGCCTCCCGTGGCGGTCGCACCGCCCGCTCCGGTGCGCCCCGCGCCTGCAGCGCCGTCCGCCGCGCCCGACGCCCGCGTCTCGATGGACGACCTGCGCGGCCTGCTGCCCGCCAAGCCGTGAAGCCGATCTGGAAGAACGCCGCGCCGTGGCTGTGCGCCGCGGGCGCCCTGCTGGCTGCCGGCCCCGCCGCCGCGCTGGAGCCCGACGCCCTGTTCGCCAAGCTGACCGGCAGCGTCTGGGCCGTGCGCACCTTCGACGCGCAGGAGCGCCCGCTGCGCGCCGGCAGCGCCGTGGTGATCGCGCCCGGCCGCCTCGTCACCAACTGCCACGTGCTCGCCAAGGCCAGCAATTTCGTGGTCAAGCGCGACAACGTCACCTACGGCGCCACGCTCGAATACCCGGACCCGGGGCGTGACCTGTGCCAGATCAAGGTCGCCAACTTCACGGCAACCCCGGTGACCCTGGCGCCCGCCGGCACCGCGCGGGTGGGGCAGCGCGTGTACGCCATCGGCAACCCGCGCGGGCTGGAAAACACACTCAGCGAAGGCCTGCTGTCGGGCCTGCGCGGCGGCGACGGCGAGGCGCGGCTGCTGCAGACCACGGCGGCGATCGCGCCCGGGTCGAGCGGCGGCGGGCTGTTCGACAGCGACGGCCGCCTGCTGGGCATCACCACCTTCGCCGCCCGCGACGGCGGCAACCTGAATTTCGCGATGCCGGCCGAGTTCCTGGCGGAACTGCCGGCCCGCGCCCAGGCGCAGCTGGCGGCTCGGGCCCGGGAGCCTGCGGGCGCTGCCGCCCGACGGGTGGCCGACGCCGGTGGGGCGGGCATCCCGCTGACCGAGCCGCTGCGCGCCGGCGACGCGCTCGAGTACGTGCGCACGGACCGGCTGACGGGCAACCGGGCGCCAGTGATCTACCGGGTGGACCGGGTCAGCGGCGACGAGGTGTCGTTCAATGCCGGCAGCCGGATCGAGAAGACCAACGGGCAGGTGGTCTCCATCACGTCGCCGGCCGGCGGCCTGTTCGACACCGCGTCGCCGCCGGGCGGCTGGGCATTGCGCAAGGACGACATCCAGCCCGGCATGCGCTGGCAGCTCGACTACGTGACGACCACCGGCGACCGGCTGCGGCATGAACTCACCGCCTCGGTGGGCGGCGAGCAGACGATGCGTGTGGACGGGGTGGAGTTGAACGTGATGCGCATCGGCTACGAGGGCTGGATCTTCGCCTCCAGCACCACCAGCTTGCCGCTGACCGGCGCCAGCACGCGCTTTCGGGGCGCCGCCTGGTACAGCCCCGAGCTGGGCCGGGTCGTCCGTTTCGAGGGCGAATACCAGCGCGGGGTCTCCTCGGGGGCCAACGAGAGCCTGGAACTCGTCCGCATCCAGCGCTGAGGCCCCCGGAAGCCCGGAAATTGGCCGTTTGGCCATTTCTTCATATAATCGCGGGCTTCGCAGCGTTTTTGTAGCCCCGCGGCGAAGGCATGCCAGCCACCCTTTCATTGGGCGGAAGGCGTGAAAACCCACCTAAGAGATTCCCATCAGAGGAACGCCGACCGTGGAAAAGGGCTCGCCAAACCCTCTTTCAAGAGAAAAACTCATGACCAAAACGTTCAGCGCCAAGCCCGCTGACGTGACGCACGAGTGGTTTGTGATTGACGCGACCGACAAGGTCCTCGGACGAGTAGCCAGCGAAGTTGCTCTCCGTTTGCGCGGCAAACACAAGGCCATTTACACGCCTCACGTCGATACCGGTGACTACATCGTCATCATCAACGCCGCGCAACTGCGCGTCACCGGCGCCAAGTCGATCGACAAGGTGTACTACCGTCACTCGGGCTACCCGGGCGGTATCACGGCGACGAACTTCCGCGACATGCAGAACAAGCACCCGGGCCGCGCCCTGGAAAAGGCTGTCAAGGGCATGCTGCCCAAGGGCCCGCTTGGTTACGCGATGATCAAGAAACTCAAGGTGTACGGTGGTGCTGAGCACCCGCATACCGCCCAACAGCCCAAAGTGCTGGAACTGTAAGGAGCCTTGAGAATGATTGGTGAATGGAACAATGGCACCGGCCGTCGCAAATCCAGCGTCGCCCGCGTGTTTCTGAAAAAAGGCACCGGCAAGATCACGGTCAACGGCAAGGACATCCAAGCGTTCTTCGGCCGTGAAACCTCGATCATGATCGCCAAGCAGCCCCTGGCGCTGACCAACAACCTCGAAGCTTTCGACGTGATGGTCAACGTGAACGGCGGCGGCGAATCGGGTCAAGCCGGCGCCACGCGCCACGGCATCACCCGTGCCCTGATCGACTACGACGCTTCGCTGAAGCCCGTCCTGAGCCAAGCCGGCTTCGTGACGCGTGACGCACGTGAAGTCGAGCGTAAGAAGGTCGGTCTGCACTCCGCCCGTCGCCGCAAGCAGTTCAGCAAGCGCTGATCCCCTGCTCGTTGCGAGACAAGAAGCCGCCCTCGGGCGGCTTTTTCGTGGCCGCGTCCCCCAGGTGCCCCTGGTGGATGCGGCGCCCGACCCCACTTGCGATGGGTGCTCGCCACAGTCGGCCTGCCGAAAATGCGGCATTGCAGTAGCATCCGTCCCATTGGCCGCCCAAGCGGCCCCCCAAGGAGTTTCACCCCATGAGCGCTGTTGCCGAAAACATCCAGACCCAGATGCCCGAGCCGATCGTCTTCACCGACAGCGCGGCCGCCAAGGTCGCCGACCTGATCGCCGAAGAGGGCAATCCCGACCTGAAGCTGCGCGTGTTCGTGCAGGGTGGCGGGTGCTCGGGCTTCCAGTACGGTTTCACCTTCGACGAGATCACCAACGAAGACGACACCACCATGACCAAGAACGGTGTGTCGCTGCTGATCGACGCCATGAGCTACCAGTACCTGCTCGGCGCCGAGATCGACTACAAGGAAGACCTGCAGGGCGCCCAGTTCGTCATCAAGAACCCGAACGCCACCAGCACCTGCGGCTGCGGTTCCAGCTTCTCGGCCTGATGCCTGGATGCTGCTGACCAGCCCCCTCGAAAAAGCCGCCTCCGGGCGGCTTTTTGCTGCCTGTCGTTTGTCCGAACCCGCGCCTTCCCGATGAGCCCCGACACCGCCGTCCCCGTCGATCCCGCCCGCAAGAGCCTGCTGTGGCTCGTGGCCGTGGGCTTCTTCATGCAGACGCTGGACGCCACCATCATCAACACGGCGCTGCCCGCCATGGCCGCCAGCCTGGGCGAGAGCCCGCTGCGCATGCAGTCGGTGGTGGTGGCCTACGCGCTCACGATGGCGATGCTGATCCCGGCCTCGGGCTGGATCGCCGACCGCTTCGGCACGCGGCGCGTCTTCTTCTGCGCCATCGTGCTGTTCGCCGCCGGCTCGGTGCTGTGCGCGCTCTCGCAGGGGCTGGGGCAGCTCGTGGCGGCGCGGGTGGTGCAGGGCCTGGGCGGGGCGCTGCTGCTGCCTGTGGGGCGCCTGGCGCTGCTGCGCACGGTGCCGCGCGGCGAGTTCCTGCAGGCGATGAGCTTCGTGGCCATTCCGGGGCTCATCGGGCCGCTGCTGGGGCCCACGCTGGGCGGCTGGCTGGTGCAGTACGCCTCCTGGCACTGGATCTTCCTGATCAACGTGCCGGTGGGGCTGGCCGGCTGCATCGCCACGCTGCGCTACATGCCGGACCTGCGCGGCGCCCTCCAGAAGCGCTTCGACGGCGTGGGCTACGCGCTGCTGGCCTTCGGCATGGTGGCGATCTCGCTGGCGGTCGACGGCGTGTCGGGGCTCGGGCTGCGCCAGGGCGGGGTGATGGCGGTGCTGATCTTCGGCTTCGCCGCCGTGGTCGCCTACTGGCTGCGCGCGGCGCGCACGCCCGAACCGCTGTTCTCGCCCGCGCTGTTCGGCATTCCGACGCTGAGCATCGGCCTGCTCGGCAACCTGTTCTCCCGTCTGGGCAGCAGCTGCATGCCCTTCCTGGTGCCGCTGCTGCTGCAGGTGTCGATGGGTTATTCGCCGGTGCGCGCCGGGCTGATGATGCTGCCGGTGGCGCTGGCCGGCATGGCCATGAAGCGCTTTGCCACGCCGCTGATCACGCGCCACGGCTACCGCCGCGTGCTGGTCGCCAACACGGTGCTGGTCGGCTGCACCATGGCCAGCTTCGGCCTCACGGCGCCGGGGCAGCCGGTGGCGCTGCACCTGCTGCAGCTGCTGGTGTTCGGCGCGGTCAACTCGCTGCAGTTCACGGCCATGAACACCATCACCCTGAAGGACCTCGACGGCGGCATGGCCAGCAGCGGCAACAGCCTGCTGTCGATGGTGCAGATGCTCGCGATGAGCCTGGGCGTGGCCGCAGCCGGCGCCGTGCTGGCGGGCTACAACGGCGTGTTCGGCACGGCAACGCCGATGCAGACGCTCGATGCGTTCCAGGCCACGTTCGCGACCATGGGGCTCATCACGGTGGCTTCGGCGCTGATCTTCTGGCATCTGCCCGCAGAAGTGCGCGCGGCCCAGCCTGCGCAGCCGGAAGTTTCCGGCCAGGGCTGACGCAGATCAGGCGGGGTAGATCGCGCCGAGCACCCGCGCCCCGCGCGCGCCGGTCACGCTCGCGAGGTTGCCGGGCTCGCGCCGGACGGTGCGCCGGGCCAGCCACGCAAAGGCGGCCGCCTCGACCTGCTGGGGCGGCAGGCCGTGTTCCGAGGACGCCTGCACCTGCACGCCGGGCAGCAGGGCGCGCAGGCGGGCCATGAGGTGGTCGTTGAGCGCACCGCCGCCGCAGACGATCAGCAAGGCGCTCTCTTTTTGATAGCTACGCAGCGCTGCCGCACAGGTGCTGGCGGTCAGCTCGGCCAGCGTGGCCTGCACATCGACAGGCGCCCAGGCGGCCGTGCCCAGGTGGCCGGCCAGCCAGTCCGGATGGAATAAATCGCGCCCCGTGCTCTTCGGCGGCGCCTTGGCGAAATACGGTTCGGCCTGCAGCCGGGCCAGCAGTTCGGGCAGCACGCGCCCGCTGGCGGCCCACTGGCCGCCCCGGTCGAAGGGCTGGCCGAGGTGGCGCAGGCACCAGTGGTCCATCAGCGCGTTGGCGGGGCCGCAGTCGAAGCCCAGCAGGGGCGCGGTGCCCGCCGGCGCGCTCGTGGCGGGCAGCAGGCTCAGGTTGGAGATGCCGCCGAGGTTCAGCACGGCGACGGGCGCGTCGGGCCGGGCGAACAGGGCCTGGTGAAAGGCCGGCACCAGCGGGGCGCCCTGGCCGCCGGCCGCGAGGTCGCGGCTGCGGAAGTCGGCGACCACGTCGATGCCGCTCAGCTCGGCCAGCAGCGAAGGGTTGTTGACCTGCAGCGTGTAGCCGGTGCCATCGAACTCGAGGGGCCGGTGGCGCACGGTCTGGCCGTGAGCGCCGACGGCGGTGACGGCGCTCGGCGCCGTGCCGGTGCTGGCCAGCAGCTGCGCGACCACGTCGGCATACACCCGTGCCAGGCCGTTGCCGGCCAGGGCCGCGCGGTGCAGTTCGTTGTCGCCGGGGGTGTTGAGCGCCAGCAGCTCGGCGCGCAGCGGGGCGGGAAAGTCGGCGCTGGCGTGGCCGATCACCGCGAGGTGGCCGTCGTCGGAGAAATCGGCAATGACGCCGTCGACCCCGTCGAGCGAGGTGCCCGACATCAGGCCGATGAAGCGTTGCTGCGGCGGCTGCGGTGCGGCGGCCATGCCCAGGGGAGCGAGGCTCAGTCGGCGCTGGCCTGGATCACCGAGAAGGCCGCAGCCAGCTCGGTGCGGGCGCCCACGGCGATGCGTTCGAAGGCCGGGCGCAGGGCGGCGGTGATCGGTGCGCCGCCTTCCTGTGCGATCGTGGTCGGGTCCTGGTAGGCCCCGCCGACGCGGTATTCGAAGTGCAGGTGCGGGCCGGTGGCCCAGCCGGTGGAGCCGACGGCGCCGATGGTCTGGCCCTGGCTCACGCTCTCGCCGGCCTTCACGTTGATGCGGCTCAGGTGGGCGTAGGCCGTCTGCTGGTTGTTGCGGTGGTTGATGATGACGATGTTGCCGTAGCCGCTTTGCGTGCCGGCGAAATCGACCGTGCCATCACCGACCGTGCGCACCGCGGTGCCCGTGGGCGCCGCGTAGTCGATGCCGTTGTGCTGGCGCCAGCTGTTCAAAATCGGGTGCATGCGCATCGCGAAACCGCTGGACACGCGCGAGAACTCGACCGGCGAAGCCAGGTAGGCCTTGCGCAGGCTGTCGCCGTTCGGCCGGTAGTAGCTGCCCTTCTGGCCCGCGCCCGGGGGCTGGAACCAGACGGCCTGGTGGACCTTGCCGTTGTTCTCGAACTCGGCCGAGAGCACGCGGCCGCTGCGCAACGCCTGGCCGTCGGCTTCGAAGGTCTCGTAGACCACGGCGAAGCGGTCGCCCTTGCGCAGCGAGCGCACGTCGACGTCGCCCGCGAAGATGTCGGCCAGCTGGCTCGCCACGGCGTCGGGAATGCGCGAGTCGTCGGTGGCGGCGAACAGCGAGCTGCGGATGGTGCCGCTGGCCAGGCGCGTGCCCGGCGTCAGCATGTCGCGCTCGGTGCGGGCGACAAAACCGGTGGGCGTGCGCTCGACGACGAAACGCTTGAAGCCGCCGTCGGCGTCGGGAATCCAGCGGGCGCTGAGCTTCTGCAGCTGGTTTTCCTGCGTGGCTTCGGCCGTCACGGTGCGGCCCACGCGCGCGAACAGCGCCATGCGCGCCTCGGCGTTGCCGCGCACGAAGGCGGTGGCGGCGGGGTCGGAGATGCCCAGGCGCTTCATCAGCGCCTCCGCCGTGTCGCTGGAGCGCGAGACGTCGGTGCGGAACAGCGTGAAGCTGAAGTTCTCGAGCGACGCCGACTGGTCGGCGAAGGACACCGGCGCGGTGGCTTCGAGCACTTGCTGGATGGGGAGGTCGGACGCGTCGGGACCGAGCGAGGCGACCGCGAGGGTGCCGGCGCTGAGCAGCATCGCAGCGATCGCTGCGGTGATCTGCTTGGGGTACGTCCGGAATGTGTACGCCACGCGGGAAGCGAGAAGCTCCTCGGCGGCAAGGATGCCGTTGATCAAACTGTGGATTCCAACTCAGGTTCTGCAGGTCCGTGCTGCAAGGCCCAGTGCGTTCAGGGCGGCAGGAGACGGTGCGGAAAAAAGCGCCGCTTAGAATCCGGCGCTTGAAAAGTCGGGCTGAGTATAGCTTCGGCCACCGGAAAAACCGCCAAAAAAGCCCATGAACGCCGAATCTGTTACATCCACCAGCCTCTCCGATGGTGTAAGACAAGCCCTCGAAATATCCCTCCGCGGCGCTGACGAACTGCTGCCGCAGGACGAGTGGGTCAAGAAGCTCCAGAAGGCGGAAGCCAGCGGCAAGCCGCTGCGCATCAAGCTGGGCCTGGACCCGACCGCACCGGATATTCATATCGGACACACGGTGGTGCTCAACAAGATGCGCCAGCTCCAGGACCTGGGGCACCGCGTGATCTTCCTGATCGGCGACTTCACCTCCCTGATCGGCGACCCCTCTGGCCGCAACAGCACCCGCCCGCCGCTCACGGCCGAGCAGATCCGCGCCAACGCCGAGACCTACTTCGCCCAGGCCAAGCTGGTGCTGGACGAATCGAAGACCGAGATCCGCTACAACTCCGAGTGGAGCGACCCGCTGGGCGCGCGCGGCATGATCCAGCTGGCGGCCAAGTACACGGTGGCGCGCATGATGGAGCGCGACGACTTCAACAAGCGCTTCAAGGCCGGCCAGTCGATCTCGGTGCACGAGTTCCTGTACCCGCTGATGCAGGGCTACGACTCGGTGGCGCTCGAAAGCGACCTCGAGCTGGGCGGCACCGACCAGAAGTTCAACCTGCTCGTCGGCCGCCATCTCCAGCAGGAATACGGCCAAGAGCCGCAGTGCATACTCACTATGCCACTGCTCGAAGGGCTCGACGGCGTCGAGAAGATGTCCAAGAGCAAGGGCAACTACATCGGCATCAGCGAAGACGCCAACAGCATGTTCGCCAAGGTGCTGTCGATCTCCGACACGCTGATGTGGCGCTGGTACACGCTGCTGAGCTTCCAGTCGGTGGCGCAGATCGAGGCGTTGAAGGCCGAGATCGCGGCCGGCCGCAACCCGAAGGACGCCAAGGTGGCGCTGGCCAAGGAAATCACCGCACGCTTCCATAGCGCGGCGGCGGCCGATGCGGCGGAGCAGGACTTCATCAACCGCAGCAAGGGCGGCGTGCCCGACGAGATTCCCGAGGTGGCGCTCAGCGGCGCCCCGCTGGGCATCGGTCAGCTGCTCAAGCAGGCCAACCTGGCGTCGTCGTCGGGCGAGGGCAACCGCCTGATCGACGGCGGCGGCGTGCGCATCGACTCGGTCGTGGTGTCCGACAAGGGCCTGAAGCTGCCCGCGGGCAGCTACGTGGTGCAGGTCGGCAAACGCAAGTTTGCGCGGGTGACCCTGAGCTGATCGCAAGAAAAAAAGGCCCCTCGGGGCCTTTTTCAATGGGAGCAGGGCGGCGGGGTCAGCGGACCTCGATGGTCACGCGCCGGTTGCGGGGCTCGTCCACCTCGTCGGCGGTGGGCACGGCCAGGTCGCGTTCGCCGCGGCCGACGGCCTCGATGCGGTTCGCCGGGAACTGGCGCTCCACGAACAACTGCACCACTTCCTGCGCGCGGCGGCGCGACAGCTGGTCGTTCTGCTCGCCGGCACCCTTGGTGTCGGTGTGGCCGGTCACCACGATGTCACCACCGCTGCGGGCCAGCGCGGCGGCCAGCGCCTCGGTCATGATCTGCTGCGACGCCGCCGTCAGCGTGGTGGTGCCCACTTCGAAGAACACCGTGTAGCGCTGCGGAAGCGGCGGGCGCATGTCGAACAGGGGCTTGTTCTCGGCCTGGACCTTGGCCGCGTCGGCCTGGTCGACCACCGGTGCGCCGCTCGCGCCTACTGCGGCCGTGGCGCGCTGGTAGGGCTTGGAAAGTACTTCTTCGCCGTCCTTGGCGCGCACCACCACGGCGGAGGGCGTGCCGTCAGCCTGGGGCAGGAGCACCACGCGCGTGCCCGGCGAGGAGCAGGCGGCCAACAAAAGGGCGACCAGCGCGGTCGCGGGAAGAAGGGGGGAGCGGCGTGGCGGTGTCTGCATCTTTTCAGGGTTGGCCGTCGGTCTGCACGATGAAGTCCGTGCCCCGAATGCCGATGGTGGCGGTCTGGGTTTCGACGCGCACGGCGTCGGGGTTGGTCTTGCCGATGAGGCCGGTGATCATGCGCATCGAGCCGCGCAGCAGCGACACGAGCATGCCGCCGTCGCGGGTGGTGCCGTCGAAGTGGAATTCCTTCAGGTCCATGCGCGAGGACGGGCCGACCATCAGCGTGGTGTTGTCGCGCAGCACGACGGCGGCCGACGAATCCGGGCCGGTCACGATGCGGTCGACCGCGCCCAGCGCGTCGCCGGGGGCCGCCGTGCGCGTGGCGCCGGCGCTGTCGAGCAGTTGGACGTTGCCGCGCACCGTCTTCACGAAGCCGGCCTGCTGGGGCGCGGCCGCTGCTGCGGCGGGTGCCTGGGCCTGTGCCAGGGTGGCTGCGCCGACGATGGCGAGCCCGAGGGCGGCGGTCAAAAATTTCTTCATCATTTGCCTCTCTGTGACTGATTGCTTCGCAATGAGCGCAAATATTAAGGCGAAGGCGTTACATATGGTCACGCGGCTGATAATTCAGTCGATTCCTGCGACGTAATGCCCGCCCGCACAGGCCCTTTTTACCTGATCTTGTTCTTTCTGCATGACGTTGACCCCTAAAACGCTGCTTCGCGTCTCCGTCGCGGTGGCCCTGATCACCATCCTCCTGAAGGGATGGGCCGGCTACCTGACGAACTCGATGGGCCTGATTTCGGACGCCATGGAGTCCTGCGTCAACCTCGCCAGCGCCATGTTCGCGCTGGCCATGGTGACCATCGCCGAGCGCCCGGCCGACGAGGACCACCCCTACGGCCACCACAAGGCCGAGTACTTCTCGTCCGGCTTCGAGGGCCTGCTGATCGTGGCCGCCGCCGTCGCCATCCTGTGGGTGTCGGTGCTGCGGCTGCTGTCGCCGCAGCCGCTGGAGCAGCTGGGCTGGGGCCTGGCGCTGTCGGTGATCAGCTCGGGCTTCAACGCGGCGCTGGCGTTCGTGCTGTTCCGGGCGGCGCGCGCGCACCGCTCCATCGCGCTGGAGGCCGACGGGCGCCACCTGATGACCGACGTCTGGACCTCGGTCGGCGTGCTGGTCGGCATCGTGGCCGTGCATTTCAGCGGCTGGCTCTGGCTCGACCCGCTGATCGCCATCGGCGTGGCGCTCAACATCGTGCGCGAGGGCTTCAAGCTCGTGTGGCGCTCCTCGCAGGGCCTGATGGACGAGGCGCTCGATGCCGAGACGCTCGCCACCGTGCGCGCCACGCTCGACGCCTTCGCCGCCAACCATGCCGAGGGCGACCGGCTGCGCTTCGACGACATGGTGACGCGCGGCGCCGGCCAGCGCCGCTTTGCCGACCTGCACATGCACGTGCCCGGCGACTGGACCCTGCAGCGCGCCGCCAACCTGCGCGACGAGCTGGAGCAGGCGCTCATGGACGCCGTGCCCGGCCTGCGCGTGACCATCCAACTGCTGCCGCTCACCATGGAAGCGCGCGCCACCCGACTCGAGGACCACCATTCATGAAAGCCGTGCTCCAGCGCGTCGCCCACGCCCGCGTCGACATCGCGGGCCAGACCGTCGGCGCCATCGAGGCCGGCCTGCTGGTGCTGCTGTGCGCCGAACGCGGCGACATCGACAACGTGGCCGACCGCCTGCTCGCCAAGATCCTCAAGCTGCGCATCTTCTCGGACGAGGCCGGCAAGATGAACCGCAGCGTGCAGGACATCGGCGGCGGCCTGCTGGTCGTGAGCCAGTTCACGCTGGCCGCCGACGTGAGCGGCGGCAACCGCCCCAGCTTCACGCTCGCGGCGCCGCCCGACGAGGGCCGCCGGCTCTACGAATACTTCGTGGCGCAGGCGCGCGGCGCGCACCCGGTGGTGGCGACGGGCGAATTCGGCGCCGACATGCAGGTGCACCTGCTGAACGACGGGCCGGTCACGATCCCGTTGCAGATGACGGCGTAGGCCGGATCACCGCTTCCCACGCCACCTTCGGCTCGTCGTAGCGCAGCACGCGCACCTCCTCGAGGTGCTGCAGCTGCCAGCCGTCGGCAAACAGCCGCTCGACCGCGGCGCGGTCGAAGAAGCGCTTGGGAATGCCGTCCACCGTGTAGAAAAAATCCTCGTCCCGCCCGCTGGTTGACGGGCCGCGCGCGCCGTGGTGCAGGTCGTTGACCGAGTTGAGGCGGCACAGCAGCACGCCGCCGGGCCGAAGCACGCGGTGGATGCGCCGCACCAGCGCCAGCGTCTCGTCCCACGCGAAGTAGTGCAGCGACAGGCTCGCGAGCACGGCGCCGACCGTGGCGCCCTGCGCCAGCGGCCACGCGTCGCGGAAATCGCCGCAGTGGAACTCGGCGCCTGTCGGCACGCGTTGCCGCGCCTGCGCCAAGGCGTCGGACGACAGCTCGACCGCCACCACCCGCAGTCCGGCCTCGACCAGCGTGGCGGTGTCGCGACCCGCTGCACACCCCAGTTCGAGCACCGGCCCGTCGCCGGCGCATGCGCGCAGCAGCGGCAGCCAGCGCGGCAACCAGGGATCGGTGTCCGACACCGCCGCGGCCTCCGCTCAGCGCCCGTACGGGCTGCGAATGCCCAGGCCCGCGAGGATCTCGATTTCGTACGCTTCCATCTCGTCCGCGTCGGCGTCGCTCGTCTCGTGGTCCCAGCCCTGCGCGTGCAGCGTGCCGTGCACCAACAGGTGCGCGTAGTGCGCGGCGAGTGTCTTGCGGTTTTCCTTGGCCTCGCGTGCCACCACGGGCGCGCACAGCACCAGGTCGGCCATCACGACCGGGCCCTGCGCATAGTCGAAGGTGAGCACGTTGGTGGCGTAGTCCTTGCCGCGGAACTCGCGGTTCAGGCGCTGGCCCTCCTCGGCATCGACGATGCGCACGGTGATCTCGCCGTCGATGTCCAGCGCATGACGAATCCAGCGGTTCACGCTGTGGCGCGGCAGCGCGGCGCGGTGGCGCTCCACGCCATTGAAGCGCCCGAACTGCAGCGACAGCGACAGGGCCGGAAGCAGGGAGGCCGCCATGTCAGTGGCCTCCCGAGCGCTTGCGCTGCCCGTCGTAGGCATCGACGATCTTCGCCACCAGCGGGTGGCGCACCACGTCGGCGCTCGTGAAGTGCGTGGTCGCGATGCCGGCCACGCGCTTGAGCACGCGCTCGGCGTCGATCAGGCCGCTGAGCTGCTGCTTGGGCAGGTCGATCTGGCTCACGTCGCCCGTCACCACCGCCTTGGCGCCGAAGCCGATGCGCGTGAGGAACATCTTCATCTGCTCCACCGAGGTGTTCTGCGCCTCGTCGAGGATCACGAAGGCGTTGTTCAGCGTGCGACCGCGCATGAAGGCCAGCGGCGCAATCTCGAGCACGTTGCGCTCGAAGGCCTTCTGCACCTTCTCGTAGCCCATGAGGTCGTACAGCGCGTCGTACAGCGGGCGCAGGTACGGGTCGACCTTCTGCGTCAGGTCGCCCGGCAGAAAGCCCAGGCGTTCGCCCGCTTCCACGGCCGGGCGCGTGAGCACGATGCGCTGCACCGCCGCGCGCTCCAGCGCATCGACCGCGCAGGCCACTGCCAGGTAGGTCTTGCCGGTGCCGGCCGGGCCGATGCCGAAGGTGATGTCGTGCTTGGCGATGTTGTCCAGGTACAGCGCCTGCGTGGGCGTGCGGGCGCGCAGGTCGGCGCGGCGCGTGACGAGCATGGCCGCGTCCTCGTCGCTCATCGATCCGTCGCCGGCCAGCGTGAGCTGCACCACGGCCGGGTCGATGGCGCGCTGGGCGATCTCGTACAGCGCCTGCAGCACCTCCATGGCCCGCTGCGCCGGGGCCTTGGGGCCGTCGACCTTGAACTGCTCGTGGCGGTGCGCGATCTTCACGCCCAGGGCGTCCTCGATGCGGCGCAGGTGCGCATCCAGCGGGCCGCACAGGTGGCCGAGGCGCGAATTGTTCAGGGGGGTAAAGGTGTGTCGCAGAATCACGCGGTATCCATTTCCATCTAATTGGCAGCCCATGCAAGACCAGCCACGCTCGAAAAAACGCAATCCAAGGCGGGTAACACCGCGGAACCGGCTTTGCCGGGCCGCCGGTGTTGCCCCCTTGAGGGGGGAAGCGGCTACACGAAGTGAGCAAGCAACGGGGGGGAGCCAATGATAGGCAAACTGACCGGCACGCTCGCAGAGCGCAACCCCCCGCAGGTGGTGGTGGACTGCAACGGCGTCGGCTACGAGGTCGACGTGCCGATGAGCACGTTCTACAACCTGCCCAACGTCGGCGCGAAGGTGTCGCTGCTCACGCACTTCGTCGTGCGCGAGGACGCGCAGATTCTCTACGGCTTCGGCACCGCCGAGGAGCGGGCGGCCTTCCGCCAGCTCATCAAGATCACCGGCGTGGGCCCGCGCACCGCGCTGGGCCTGCTCTCGGGCATGAGCGTGGGCGAGCTCGCGCAGGCCATCACCACGCAGGAGCTGGGCCGGCTCGTGAAGATCCCGGGCATCGGCAAGAAGACCGCCGAGCGGCTGCTGCTGGAGCTCAAGGGCAAGCTGGGCGCCGACATCGGCCTGCCGGCGCATGCCGCCTCCGACGCGCAGGCCGACATCCTGCAGGCGCTGGTGGCGCTGGGCTACAGCGACAAGGAGGCCGCGCTGGCGCTGAAGGCGCTGCCGAAGGATGCGAGCGTGAGCGACGGCATCAAGATGGCGCTGAAAGCCCTGGCGAAGTGAGTTGGCGGGAGGCGTGGTCGCGCGCGCAGGCGCTGCGCCACGAGTCGGCCGAGACCGACGCCGTGCTGATGCACACGGCCATGGCCTTGTCGGTGCCGATCATCTGGCTCTACGGCTTTGCGGGCGTGGCCTACGGCCAGCTGCCGATGCTGACGCCGGCCGGCTTCGTCGACATGCCGGGCGTTTGCGCGTGGCTCACGGCGGTCATGGCCTTCGCGGTCGGCGTCCTGTTCATCGACTGGCTGGTGCGCGGTGACCTAGCACCGCCGCCGGTGCCGACGTCGATCGTCGTGCGGCACTGGCAGTCGGGCTGGCCCCGGTCGCCGGCGTTGCCGCCGGAGCCATCGCCCGGCTTCCTGCAAGGCAGCGCCTCGCCGTTTCGCAGCGTGTGCCTGCTCGTCGCGGCCGTGGCCTGCGTGTCGGCGCTGGTGTTCAGCGGCCTCGACACGCTGGGCTGGTCGGTCGTCGCGCGGCCGGGTGGGTTGGCGCCGCGCGCCGAATGGCCGCTGTACCCGCTGCCGTGGATCTGGCCCTGGCTGCTGCCGCTGGCGTGCCAGCCCTTCGCGCTGGGCACCGTCGCGGTCGGCGCGGTGCTGCTCGTCGCGGCGATCTTCATGCGCTGGCGCCGGATGCGCGGCGCGTGGTTTCCGTTCTTCACGGCGCTGCCGATCCTCGTGGCACCGCATTTCCTGGGCGCCGCAGGCTTCGACTACGCCGCCGCGCGCGGACTCGGCGGCCTGAACGAACCCGCACTGGCGAGTGCGCTCGCGCAGCATCCGGGGCGCTACAACGTCTACACTTTCCTGAGCCTGTGGGGCGGCATCGGTGCCGGCACGGTCGGCCTGGTGCTCGGCTTCTGGTTCGGCCGCTCGCGGGTCATGGACGAGGACTGAGCGCTGGCCCGGCGCCCTGCAAGGAGACACCCTCTGTGAGCGCTTCTTTCTTCGATTCGCCCGCGCACCTGAGCGGCGGCCCCCTCACGCCGCGGATGCGCGCCGAGATGCCGTTCGAGCTCGTCGGCCCGCGCCTGCAGGCCGTGTGCGGCAACTTCACGCCCGTGCCCATGCCGCGCCAGCAGACCGTGTCGGGTGGTATCGAGGTGCGGCGCGCCGGCGGTGTCGACGTGGCGCTCATCGGCCAGAACCTGCAGCGCGTGCACCGCGATGCGCAGGCCATCCGGCGCGACGACCGCGAGCATTTCTTCCTCGTGTTCCAGGACCATGGCGGCGCGCTCATGTGCCAGGGCGCGCAGCAGATCGCGGTGCAGGCCGGCGACATCGTGCTGATCGATTCGGCGCGGCCTTCGGAATTCGTCTACGACGGCGCCAGCTCGCAGCAGGTGTCGGTGCACCTGCCGCGCGCCGACATGCTCGCGCGCTTCGGCCCCACGCTGCAGGGCGGCGTGTGCGTGCGACGCGGCGACGCGCTGGGCTTCGCGATGCGCGCCATCCTCGCGCGCCTGCTCGACAGCGGACAGTCCGACGACGCGCACCTGGTCGAGGCCTTTCTCGGCGTGTTCGGCTCGGTGCTGGTCGAGCGCGCGCGGCAGGCGCCTGCGCTGCTGTCGCGCAACGCGGGCGAGGGCGTGCTGCGCCGCGCGATGGACCACGTGGCGCTGCAGTTCCACGACCCGGCCTTCCACGCGGGCGAACTGGCGCGCCACCTGGGTGTGTCGCCGCGGCTGCTGCAGCGGGCCTTCGAGGCACTGGGCGTCTCGCCGAGCCGCCACATCCTCGACACGCGGCTGGCGGCGGCGCGCGCTGCGCTCGATGCGGCGGCCCGGCAGGGCGGCCCCGCGCCGGCCATCGCGGTGGTCGCCTACGACTGCGGCTTCAACGACCTGTCGTTCTTCTACCGCGAGTTCCGCAAGCGCTACGGCGTGCCGCCGGGGCGCCTGGCGCTTGGACCCCTGACGCACTGACGCCTGAGTCCATTCGCTGACGCCTGGCTCCAAGACGCCGGTCCCTGCTTTTCCTACAGTGACCTGGCGCGCCCGCCCTGCGGCGGCGCGCGCCAGCGTCAACCCAACCAGGACAAAGCAATGCAAGAGACAAGAATGACGATCGGCGGTCGCGCGGTGCCAGGCACGGCCTCCTTCGAAGTGCGCAACCCCGCCAACGGCCAGGTGATCGGCACCGCGCCGAACGGTTCGCGCGACGACCTCGCCGCCGCCGTGGCCGCCGCGCAGAAGGCCTTCACGAGCTGGTCGCGAAAGTCCGACGACGAACTGGCCGCCGCCTGTCGCGCCGTCACCGAGAAGATCGGCGCGCACGCCGAAGAGCTGGCGCGCCTGCTCACGCTGGAGCAGGGCAAGCCGCTCAACGGCCTGGGGTCGCGCTGGGAGCTGGGCGGCGCCGCGGCCTGGGCCGGCGCCACCGCGGCGCTGTCGCTGCCGCCGCGCGTGCTGCAGGACAACGCGCAGGGCCACGTCGAGATCTTTCGCAAGCCCGTGGGCGTGGTCGGCTCGATCACGCCGTGGAACTTCCCCGTGCTGATCGCCGTGTGGCACGTGCTGCCGGCGCTGCGCACGGGCAACACGGTCGTCATCAAGCCCTCGCCGTACACGCCGCTGGCCACGCTGCGCTTCGTCGAGCTGCTCAACGAGGTGCTGCCCGAGGGCGTGGTCAACAGCGTGAGCTGCGACGACCGCACCTCCAACCTCGGCGCCGACATGGCGAGCGACCCGGTCATCCGCAAGATCGTGTTCACCGGCTCCTGCGCCACCGGCAAGAAGGTGATGCAGTCGGCCGCCAGCACCATGAAGCGGCTCACGCTCGAGCTCGGCGGCAACGACGCCGGCATCGTGCTGCCCGACGCCGACCCCAAGGCCATTGCCGAAGGCCTGTTCTGGGGCGCGTTCCTCAACAACGGCCAGACCTGCGCGGCCATGAAGCGCCTGTACGTGCACGCCAGCATCCACGACGACGTGTGCGAGCACCTCGCGGCCTTTGCGAAGCAGGTGCCGATGGGCGACGGCATGGACGAGAAGAACGTGCTCGGCCCGGTGCAGAACCGCATGCAGTTCGACAAGGTCGCGCGGCTCGTGGCCGACGCGAAAAAGAAGGGCCAGGTGCTCACCGGCGGCGAGCCGGGCGAGGGCCTGTTCTTCCCCGCGACCATCGTCGCGGGCCTGAAGAACGGCGATGCACTGGTCGACGAAGAACAGTTCGGGCCCGCGCTGCCCGTCATCCGCTACACCGACGTCGAAGAGGCCATCCGCGCCGCCAACGACAGCGAGAACGGCCTCGGCGGTTCCGTGTGGTCCAAGGACATCGAACACGCCAAGCGCATCGCCTCGCGCCTGGAGTGCGGCTCGGTGTGGATCAACAAGCACGGCGCCATCCAGCCCAACGCGCCCTTCGGCGGCGTGAAGGCCTCGGGGCTCGGCGTGGAGTTCGCGGAAGAAGGGCTGAAGGAGTACACCGACGCGCAGGTGATCTTCTCCTGACGCGTTGCAGAGCGTGGCGCGCGCCACGCTCTGTTCAGGTGCGCAGCGCGGCGGTCAGTGCGCCGAGCAGCGCATCGGTCTCGACCAGGCTCGGCGGATGGATCGGCGCCGGCCACGTGCTGTGGATCGCGACCACGAGCCGTTCCTTCGGGTGGATGTAGACCTGCTGGCCGAAGATGCCGAGCGCGGCGAACAGGCCGCCGTTGAGTCCGGGCAGCGCCTTCGCGCCGGTCGGGAAGGTCCACCATTGGTAGCCGTACCCCATCGGTTCGAAGCCCGCGAGCGTGCCGGGCGCGAGGTGGCTCGATGCATCGACGCGCGTGGCATCGGCCACCCAGCCGTCGGGCAGCATCTGCTGGCCGCCGGCCATGCCGCCGCCGAGCACGAACAGGCCGAAGCGCCCGAAGTCGCGCAGCGTGGCGTTCACGCCGCTGCCGGTGAACTCCTGGCCATCGACCGCATCGAGCTGCCAGTAGGCGTCGGCCTCCATGCCGAAGGGCGCCCAGATTTTTTCCGAGAGGTAGTCGCTGATCGGCCGGCGGATCGCGCTGGCCAGGATCTCGCCGACCAGGCAGGTCTCGCCGGTGCTGTAGTTGAAGCGCGTGCCCGCCGGTGCCACGCGCGGGCGCTGCGCCATGAACTTCAACACCGCGCCCTTTTCGCGCGTGAGCTGCACGCGCATCAGCTGGCGCCGGTCGGAGTCGGCGTCGAGGTAGTCCTCGTTCCAGGCCACGCCCGAGCTCATCTGCAGCACCTGCTTCACCGAAACCTCGTCGTAGGCCGAACCGCGCAGCGCGGGCAGGTAGCGCACCACCGGGTCGTCGAGGCTGGCGATGTGGCCATCTTTCACGGCCGCGCCGACCAGCGTGGAGGTCAGCGACTTCGCGACCGAGAACGACAGCCACTTCGTCGCCGCGTCGTTGCCCATGGCGTAGCGTTCGAGCACGACGTGGCCGTCCTTGATCACCAGCAGCCCGGCCGTGTGGTTGCGCGCCATGAAGCCGTCGATGCCGAAGCGCTGCGCATCGACCGGCGTGCCCTCGGGCAGCGGATGCACCTGCGTGCCGCGCCGGATCGCGCGCGTCGCGTAGAGCCGGTCCATCTGGCGGTAGGTCGGCGCCTGCAGCGCGGGCGCCAGCGTCATCAGGTCTTCGTAGCGGCCGATGGCCGCGTCGTTCGCGGTCATTTCGCAGCAGGCCGGTTCAGCCCCAGCGTCGGCGTCTCGTCGAAGAAGTTCCAGGGCTTGAGCAGCGCATGCACCCACTCGGTGGGCATGATCGGCCACTCCTCGGCGCGCGCGACGTGCGTGGTGCCGGTGGTGAGCCACACGACGTTGTCGGTGTTCACGATCTCCTGGTTGTCGGCCGTGAACTGGCCCAGGCCCGTGTCCTTGTTCGAGCGGTTCGGGTACTTGCCTTCGGGGAACAGCTCCTCGGGGTCGTAGCGCGTCACCCAGAGCTGGCGGTCCATGAAGCTCAGGCGGTGGTTGATCCACTCGTCCTTCGCGAAGTTGGCGCCCTTGGCAATGGGGTGCGTGCCGCCCGCGTACGGCACCAGCTGGTAGGACACCGGGTTGCCGACCTTGTTGTTCTTCGCCGGGTTGCTCAGCAGGCGGATGGTCGAGGGGTCGAACTTCTGCGCCGCCTGCTGCTCGGTGCGCACCGTGCGCTGCACCGTCTGCATGGTGCTGGTGCGCGGGCCGCCGCGCGTGTTGGGCAGCACCACCGGGTCGACCTCGGTGAGCGTGTTCTGCTCGCCGTCCACATCGAGGTCGAGGCGGAAGTTGTAGATGTGCTGGTGCGTGGTGCCGACGATGTGGTGGTCCAGCAGCGTGCCGTAGCGCGTGTCCTCGGCGGCCGTGGGGTCCTGCATGGTGCGCGACTTCACGCCCTTCACCGCCTCGATGCCGGTGGCGCCCGCGTGGATGCCGATGGTGCCGTTTTCGGCGAACACCCAGTCGAACAGGTAGTCGTAGTTGCCCACCGTGCTGATCCAGCGCACCACCAGCTCGCGCCGCTCGGTGCTGATGTTGGGCTTGCCCATTTCCTGGTGCTTGAACTCGGGGTCGGCATAGCGTTCGAAGACGGCGATGGCGCGCGGCACCTTGGTGGGCGCGCCGGTGTAGTCGGCCAGCGTGGCGTCCAGCAGCACCGCGTTCTGCGGCGCATCCTTGTTCGGCTCGATGGGCGAGGTGAGCGTGCCCATGCCGTACTCGCCCGAGTCGAGGTAGGCCTTGAAGTACCAGCCGGTGTCGGGGTCGCCGTAGGGCACGATCATGCCGCCCAGCGAACCTTCGTACATCACCTTGCGCTTGGTGCCCTTGTCGTTGTACGTGACGGTAGAGAGCACCAGGCCCACGCGCGAGTCGAGCCGCACGTGGAAGTCCCAGTTGCGCCAGTGCATCGTGTGGCCGGTGATCGTGTAGTTCTTGCCTTCGGGCTCGGTGATCTCCAGCGGCTTGGGCGCCGGCGTGGCCGCGCGGTCGCGACCGTCGTAGGGCGTGGGCTTGAGCGGCACGGGCACCAGGCCGCCGTCCTCGATCTTGATGACCTTCTTCTGTTCCAGGTCGACCACCGCCACCAGGCCTTCGATGGGGTGCGCCCAGTAGTTGCCGTCGCCCACGTCCAGGTAGCTCACCACCTTCAGCAGGCGGTCTTCCTGGCGCAGCGAATCCTTGCCGTCGAAGTAGCCCACGGTGAGCGGAGTGGCCACCACCTTCTTCACGTCGGCGATGCCGCGCGTGGCGAGCGCCTTGGCGTAGTCGGGGCTGGCCTCGATGGCGCTCTGCACGGTGGCGAAGTCGTCCAGCAGCACCATGCCGTGCGCGCCCTCGATGGGCTTCCATGCGGTGAGCGTGCGCGCCGCGAGATCGACCGTGCCTTCGATGACCTTCTTGCCGTCCAGCGCCACGAAGGCCGCCTGGCGCGGCGCGCGCACGGGCTGGCCGGTGAGCGCGAAGTTCCAGACCTCGTCCTTGGGCGGGCGCTTCACGCTGATCTCGGTGAAGCGCAGGCCGGCCTTGTGGCGCCCCGAGGCCTTGAGCACCTCGAGCGTGGCCTGGATCTCGGCCTCGGTGAGCGGGTTCAGCGGGTTGGGCACGCGCTCGACCACGAAGGTCTTGTCCAGGCTGGACTGGAACACCTGGTTCACGAAATCGTGCGGCACGTAGGCCGCGCCCTTGCGCATGACGACGGGCACGTCCAGCTGCATCGGCTGGCCGTTGACCAGCGCCGTCTTCGAGCCGGGCTTCAGGCGCACCAGCGTGCCGTTGCGCGCCACGGTGAACACGTTGGCAAAGCTGTCCCAGCGCAGCGTGCCGCCGAAGTCTTCCACCGTCTTCTTCAGCGGCACCATGTGGGCCGCGCCGCCGTGGGCCCGGGCCGGCTCAGTGCTCAGGGGGCCGAGGGCGAGCGCCAGGGCAGAGGCCAGGGCGGTGCCCAGGAGACGCCGTGCGGCGCCGCGGCCGGGCGTTCGGTGGTAGCTGCTGCGCATGGCTGCATCCTTCTTCGCGTGTTGTGGTGGACAACCGCGAAGGTAAGAGCGCCGCCGGCGCGGGCGTTATCAAGATTTGGCAAACCACCGCGCGCGCGTGGCGGACGGCAGCTCGCCGAACAGGCGCGCGTAGTCGATGGCAAAGCGCGACAGGTGCCAGAAGCCCCAGCGCGCGGCGATGTCGCCGATGGTGTCCTCGCGGCAGGCCTGCATCTCGCAGCGCACGCGGTTCAGGCGCATCACGCGCAGGTAGGTGACGGGGCTCAGGTGCAGCACGTCCTCGAAGGCGTACTGCAGCGAGCGGCGCGACACGCCCGTGGCCGCGCACAGGTCGGGCACGCTGATGGGCTCGTCGGCGTGCGCCTGCATGTACTCGCGCGCCTTGGCCACGATGTGGCGGCGCGCCGCCGTGCTGGCGGGCAGCCGGGCCTCGAAGGCCTTCGAGCCCATGCACTGCAGCACCGCGTCGGCCAGCGACAGCGACAGCATGTGGCGCGCGGCCGGCTGTTCCAGCTGCGCGAGGTTGTCGCGTGCCAGCGACAGGGCGGCGCCCAGCAGGCGGGTGAAGGCGGTTTCGTCGAAGCCGGGGTGCTGCACCGGCGCGGGCGCCGGCATGCGCAACTCGAAGTCGGGGCCGAACAGGGTGGTGGCCAGCTTGGCCAGCGGTTCGGTGTCGACGCACACGGCCATCAGGTCCATGCCGGCGCCGGCCAGCAGTTCGAACTCGCCCCGCGGCGGCAGCGCGCTGAGCTGGCGCCCGCCCAGGTCGTGGCCGCAGTACCAGCTGCCCGGTGCGGCCGTCTCGGTGAGCGCGAAGGCGATGGCGCCGGGGCGGCCCCGGCCGCGCTGCAGCACGGTCTGGTTGGCGCGCTCGTGGAAGACCTGCACGAAGTCCAGGTGCAGGTCTTCGGCCAGCCCCTCGAAGCGGCCGTTGGACAGCTGCTCGTAGTGCTGGTCCCAGGCGCCGACGCCCGAGGCCTGCGCCTGGGCTTCGGCGGTGAGTTGTCGGCTGAAGTGAAGAAGCTCGGTCATGGTGCGCGCTGGCGCAGTTGCCATCGCGCAGCCGATGAGCAGAAACCGTGCCTGTCACGGCGCAGTGTGTGGGAAGCGCCGCCGCCCGACCATGTTGCTTACCCTTGGTCAGGTCCGCTCAGGCGCTCATTCGAGCGTCAGCCCGATGTCCTTCACCAGCGCGCCCCAGTCGCGCAGGTCGCTGCGGATCGTGGCGGTGAATTGCTCGGGCGTGTTCTGCGGCAGGTCGTTGAAGTTCAGCTCGTACATGCGGCGCACCACCGCGGGGTCGCGCAGCACCTGGTTCACGGCCTCGTTGAGCTTCTTCACGACGGCGGGCGGCGTCTTGGCCGGCGCCAGCAGGCCGTACCAGGCGTAGGTGGTGAAGGGGTAGCCGCTCTCGGTCATGGTCGGCACGTCGGGCAGCATCGGGATGCGCGAGGGGCCGCTGTTGGCCAGCGCGCGGATGCGGCCGGCGCGCACGATCTCCACGGTCGAGGAGATGTCGGCGAAGGCCGCATCGACCTGGCCGCCCACGAGGTCCTGCACGCAGGGGCCGCTGCCCTTGTAGGGCACGTGCGTCATGACGAGGCCGGCCTGCTTCTTGAGGCTTTCCATCGCCAGGTGGCCGCCCGAGCCGTTGCCCCACGAGCAGTAGCTGAGCTTGTCGGGGCGCGCCTTGGCGTAGGCGACGAACTCCTGGATGGTCTTCACCGGCAGGTCCTTGCGCACCAGCAGCAGGTTGCCGCCGCGCCCGACCTGGGCGATCGGCACGAAGTCCTTCAGTGGGTCGTAGGGCAGCTTCTTGTAGAGGCTGGGGTTCACCACCATCGTCGCGGCGTAGGTGAACAGCAGCCGGTAGCCGTCGGGCGTGGAACGCGCCACCACCTCGCTGCCGAGGATGCCGTTGGCGCCCGGGCGGTTGTCGACCACGAAGGGCTGCTTCAGGATCTTGCCGAGGCCGTCGCCGATCAGCCGCGCGATGGTGTCGGTGCCGCCGGCCGCCGCGGTGGGCACCACCAGCGTCACGGGCTTGTCGGGGTAGCTGTCGGTCTGTTGTGCGTGGCTGGCTGTTGCCAGTGCGGCCAGGGAGCAGGCGGCCAGCATGCGCAGGCCGAAGCGGAATGGTGTTGTCGTTGTCATGGTCCGTGTCTCCGATGGAAAGGCTTCAGCGGATGCCGAAGCGCGCCTGCGTGCCCTGTTCGATCATGTCCGCGCCCACGCGATACAGGTTGCGCGAGACGTAACTGGGCACTTCGCGGGCCCGCTCGCGCAGCCATTCGGCCTTGAGCGAGCGCGCCTCGGCGATCTCGCTGGCCTCGCCCTCGGCGGTGGCCAGCAGGTCGATCACGTGCAGCGCGAGCTGCCACTGCCTGCCCGCCGCCAGCGCACGCGCCTGGTCGATCACACCGCGCTTGTCCGTGATGGCGTCGGCCACCGCACGGCCGATGGCCTCGGGCGCGGCCGGGTGCAGCGAGGTCGGGTTGCGGTCCCACCAGCCGTTCTCCGAGCGGTAGATGTCGCGCACGATGTAGCCCGGGTCGCCGTAGGTGGGCTTCATCCACTCGACCGCGAACAGCTCGTCGGGAAAGCGGATGCGCGCCAGGATGTCGCGCTCGTTGAGCCCCTCGTTCATGAGCCGCACCACCTCGGCGCGCACCCAGCGCAGCGCGCGGGCCGTGTGCACGAGCACGTGCTGCACCTGGTCTTCGCCCTCGAGCGTGGCGCCGAATTCGCGCACCGCCTTGCGCGGCTTCAACGCCGCCAGCGCCTCCAGCGTGTCGGCCCAGCGCACCGTGTCGCGCATCGTGCGAAAGGGCGTGCCGATGTTGGGAATGGAATCGATCAGCGCCGCACCGCCGTACAGCACGCGCTGCGCCGGGCTCCACAGCGCGATCGCGTCGTCGGTTTCCGAGGGCGCCCAGCGCAGCTCGATGCAGCGCTCGCCGCTGCCGATCTGCAGCACGTCGTCGAAGGTCTCGGTGGGTGGGTGCGTCACCAGCCGGTGGTCGAAGAAGCCGGCGGGGCGGTTGAACTGGATCTCGGCCATGCGGTGCTGCAGGGCCAGCGTCTCGCGGTAGCGCGCCAGGCGGCGCGGCACGTTGCGGTGCGCAATGATGCGCGGCGGCGCATCGCCGCGCGCGGCGGCATGGGCCAGCCACATCGGCACGCCGGCGTTGTAGCCGATGTGGCCGTGGCTGAAGCACAGCGCATGCACCGGCGCGTCGCTGAGCTGGCGCAGCGCGTCGATCATGCCCTGCGTCACCGAGCCGCCCGGGCCGGCGTCGATCACGACCAGGCCCACGTTGGTCTCGGCCACGAACGACTGGCCCTGCCCGCGCAGGATGTGCAGGCCCGGCGCCACGGTCTCGGTGCCGGTGCCGACGATGAGGAAGGGCTTTTCTTCTTCGGTTGCTTTTGGTTTTTCAGCGGTGGCGCTCATGCGGAATCCTTGGTGACGGTGAGGGGCGGCAGCTGGTAGCGGCCGTCGAGCAGTTCGGCGCGCGGCACGTAGGCGCGCAGGCACAGGTAGAAGCTGCCTTCGGGCGCCGGCAGCCAGTTGGCGAATGCGGCCTCGCCTTCAGGCGGCGCGTGCTGGATGTGCAGCGTGAGCCCGCCGTCCGCGTCGCGCCGCAGCCCCGGCGTGCGGTCGCCGAAGGCGTAGCGGTCGATCGGGTTGTCGACCAGCATGTAGTCGCGCGTGTCGTACATCGTGAGCGACCAGAAGGCGTCGACCGGCGGCAGCGCGTCGGGCGCGAAGCGCAGCGTGTAGCGACGCTGGCCGGTGAGGGCTTCGCCGGTGGCGTCGTGCCAGGCCATGGGGTAGGTGGCCTCGCGGCTTTCGAGCATGCCGATGTACTTCAGCGCGATCAGCGCGCGTGCCAGGTGGTCGTCGCCGAAGGAGCCTTCCACGAGCGGCATCTGCACCCAGCCCGAGGCCGTGGTGCGGCCCGACTGTGCCTCGCGCAGCCGGGGCAGCACGGTGTCGAGCGCGGCCTGCAGCGCGGCGCGCTGGCCGTCGTCGAGCGCGCCTGCATCGGCCCCGATGCCGAGCGATGCGTAGCGCGCCAGCCGCGCTGCATCACCAGCCGGCGGCGCGTTGTCGCGCAGCGCCGCGTTCACCTGCGTGGCGAAGTGCGCGGCCGTGAGCGGCGCCTTCGGGTCGCAGGCCGGATCGAAGGCGCGCGGCGCCGAGCGGTGGCCGGCCTCCCAGTCGGCCAGCGTGCGCACGAGAAAACCGTCCTGCAGCGCGTTGACGGCCGGCACGTCCTGCGGGCCGTCGACCAGCAGGCGCCCGATGATCCACAGCCAGCGCGTGGGCGCCTCGATGCGCGCGCCCGGCGCATCGAAGGCCGCGGGCAGCGTGCCGCGCCATCCCGGCGGCGTGACCACGAAGGCGCGCGCCGCCGTGCCCGTGAGGCGCTGGCCCAGGTGCGCGAAGGGGTTGGTGAAGAAGTCGAGCAGGCCCAGCACGTAGTAGCGCCCGGCCGTGTCGGGCACGTCGATCACGAGCGGGCCCTCGCCCAGGTCGAGCCAGGCGTTGGTGTAGAGCGTGTCGTTGTTCGGCGTGACGACGCGGCTCTTGCCCGCGCCCAGCAGCTGGCGCGCGTGCGTGAACACGTTGCACCAGCGCAGCGGCTTGGGCGCCTCGCCGGCGGCGTCGGTGCGCTGCGGCGAGGTGGCCGCGCGCATGCGGCACATCTCGTACAGCGGGTAGGCGTAGACGACGGCCTCTTCGGCCAGGGCTTGCAGGGTGTCGGTGTGCGGCTGCATCGCGCTCAGCCCTGTTGTGCCTGCAGCGCCGGGATGCGCCAGCTCTGCACGCCTTCGCGCGGGTAGTACATGCGCAGGATCAGGTAGAAGCGCCCGGCCGGCGCGGGCAGCCAGTTGGCGGCGTCGGCGGGGCGTGCGTGGCTCACCACCAGTTCGAGGCTGCCGTCGGCGTTGCGCTTCAGCCCGGGCGTGCGGTCGCCGATGGCGTGGCGGCGGATGTCGTTGGGGTAGAGAAAGCGGTCGCTGTCGTACAGCGTGACCGACCAGAAGGCGTCCGCGGGCGGCAGGTCGCCGGCCTCGAAGCGCATCGTGTAGCGGCGCTGGCCGTCCAGCGGCTCCTGGGTCGCGTCGTGGTGCGCGGCGGCGTACACCGCCTCGCTGGTGGCCAGCGCGCCCAGGCCCAGGTAGGCGGTGCGCGCGCGGCCGAGGAACTCGTTGCCGTAGCGGCCGGTGGCCGGCGTCATCGACCAGGGCTTGGGCCGGCGGTTGCGGCCCACGGCGCCGACCAGCTGCACGCCCTCGGCGAAGCCTTCGATCAGGCCTTCGCGCAGCGGTGCTTCGAGCGCGTCCCACGAGAACGCGGCATTCGCCAGCAGCCCGCCCTGGCCGAACCACGCCACGAGGCCACGGTCTTCCACGCGGCCCGGCGCTTCGGCCAGCGCATGGCACACGTTGGTGAAGAAGCGCGGCGCCACGTCTGCGGCCGGCTCGCCGTGCTCGAAGGCGGAGGCCATGGCGTCTTCGTGCGGGCCGGCCCACTGTTCGATGGCGGCCGGGCGGCCTTGCAGCACGGTGCCGGGCGCGGGCTTCAGTTGGATCTCCGACTGCAGCGCGCGCGCTGCCGGCCAGTCGCTTTCGTCGCCCACCAGGATGCGGCCGATGAGCCAGACGAGGTTCGTCGGGCAGCGCACCACGCGGTGGCCGGCGAGCGATTCCGGCACCGTGCCGCCGGGGCCCACGAGCACCACGGTCTCGCCCTCGGGGTTGCAGTTGCGCGGGCCCAGGTTCTCGAAGTTCTCGGTGTAGGCGTCGTACAGCGGCAGCACGAAGTAGCGCCCCGGATGGCGCGCCGACGCGGGCACGGTGAGCAGCATCGGCCCGTGCGCCAGGTGCAACCAGGCCATGGTGTAGAGCAGGTCGTTGGCGGGCGTGACCACGTCGCGGTCTTCGTGGGTGGACGGGCGCGGCGCGTGGTGCAGCGTGTTCAGCGGCGCGCGCACGTCGGAGCCGGCCGAGGCGCCGCTGCGGCGTTCGGCGCGCGGCGCGGTCTGTAGGGCGCAGGTGCGGTAGGTCTCGGTGAGCGGGTAGCCGTAGACGAAGGCGGCCAGCCCGATGGAGCGGGCGAGCGCCTTGCGGGCGGCGGCGATGTCGGGCACGGGAGCGGGAGCGTTCATGGGGAAGACCTCGGGGTTCTGAAAGGGGGAGAGGGGGAAGGCGGGTCAGTCGAGCTTCACGCCCGTGGCCTGCGTGAGCTTCAGCGTCACGGGCAGGAAAGCCTTGTAGGCCGCGGCGGCCTCGGGCGGCAGGTTGCCCACGGGCTCGGCGCCGAGCTCCTCGATGCGCCGGCTCACCTCGGGCTGGCGCACCACCGCGCTGACCTCGCGGCCCAGGCGCTCGACGATGGCGTCGGGCGTCCTGGCCGGCGCCATCAGCGAGGTCGGGCCGGTCATGGCGTAGACCTCGTCGGCGTAGCCCTGCTCGGCGAAGGTGGGCACGTCGGGCAGCGCGCGGGCGCGCCTGGGGCCGGCCACGGCCAGCGGGCGCAGCTTGCCGGCCTTGATGTACGGCTGCAGCGTGGTGACCGAGCCCACGGTCATCTGGATCACGCCGCCGATCAGGTCGATCGCCATCGGGCTCTCGCCCTTGTAGGGCACGTGCATCGTCTGCAGGCCGTAGGCCTTGTCCATGTAGACCTGCACCTGGTGCGGCTGCGTGCCCGGGCCCCACGAGCCCATCGAGTACTTGCCGGGCGCGGCCTCGGCGGCGGCGATCAGGCTCTTGAAGTCGGTCGCCGGCACCGAGGGGTGCACCGCCAGCACGGTGCGCGTGGTGGCGATGTCCGACACCATGCGCAGGTCGGTGCGCGGGTCGTAGGGCAGCTTGCTGTAGAGCACCAGGTTCGCCGTGACGGGCCCCGGCACCGTGAGCAGCAGCGTGTGGCCGTCGGGCGGGCTCTTGGCGACGTAGTCGGTGCCGATGATGCCGCCCGCGCCGCTGCGGTTCTCGACCACCACCGGTTGGCCCAGCCGCTTGGACAGCCCCTCGGCCACGAGCCGCGCGAGGATGTCGGTCGAGCCGCCCGCTTGGTACTGCACGATGATGCGCACGGGCTTGGAGGGGAAGGGCGCCTCCGTGGCTGCCGCCGCCGCGCTTGCCGCGAGCACCAGTGCTGCGCCCAGGCCGAGTGCGCGCGAAAGGCCGTTCTTCGATGTCGTCGTCATGCGATGTCTCCGGTGGTTGTTGTTGTGCGTCAGGGCGCGCGGCCGACGACCAGCGCGTCGACCGCCACGCAGCCGCCCTCGGCCTGCGGGCGCGCGATCAGCGGGTTGATCTCGGCGCTGTCGAGCGAGTCGCCCGCGCGCTGCGCGAAGTCGGCCAGCGCGCACAGCGCATCGGCGATCGAGTCGAGGTCGACCGGCGGCCGGCCGCGCGCGCCGTTCAGGATCGCGAAGGCGCGCAGCTCGCGCACCATGGCCAGTGCGTCGTCGCGCGTGATGGGCAATGCGCGCAGCGACACGTCGCGCAGCGTCTCGACGTGGATGCCGCCCAGGCCGAACATCAGCACCGGCCCGAACACCGGGTCGCGGTGCACACCCGCGATGCATTCGACGCCGCCGCTCAGCATGCGCGCCACCAGCGCGCCGTCGAGCCGCGCCTCGGGCCGCGCCGTGCGCGCGAGGTCGCGCGTGCACTCGAAGGCCGCGCGCGCCTGCGCCGCGCCGCGCAGCCCGAGCGCCACGCCGCCGACGTCCGACTTGTGCGGGATGTCGGCGCTGACGATCTTCACCACCACCGCCTCGCCGAGCGCCTCGGCGGCGGCCGCCGCCTCGTCGGCGCTGCGCACCACGCGGTGCGCGACCACGGGCACGCCGGCATCGGCCAGCAGCGCGAGCGCGTCGGGCTCGGACATCGTGCCGGGCGCGAGCGTCAACGGCGCCTGGATCGACGCGGGTGCCGCAGCCACCGCCGCCGCAGGCTTCAGCCCCGCGAGCGCGGCGATCGTGCGGATGCCGTCCGACGGGTCGGCGAACACCAGGCAGCGCATGGCCTCGAGTTCGGCGCGGCGATCTGGCGTCAGCAGCGTGCTCACCGCCAGTAGCGTGTCGGGATAGGCCTCGCGCAGCGACGCCACGAGCGAACGCAGCACCGGCCAGAACGCGTCCGACGCGCCCGCGGCGGCCAGGAAGCCCATCCACGAGGCGAAGCCCTGGTCGTCCAGCATCACGCGCGCCGTGCGATCGATCAGCGTCATGTCGTTGGTGACCTGGCCCGTGATGTCGACCGGGTTGCGCGGCGCCGCGAAGGGCACCCAGCGGCGCAGCGTGTCCTGCGCGGCCTCGCTCAGCGGCCGGGCATCCAGGCCCTGGGCCGAAGCCTCGTCGGCCATCAGCGCGCCGACGCCGCCCGAGAGCGTGAACAGGCCGATCGAGCGGTCGCGCGGGCGGCCCGCCACGGCGGCGCTGTGGGCCAGGTCGAAGAACTCCGTGAGGTTGCGCGCGCGCAGCACGCCGTACTGGCGGAACACGGCGTCGTACACCGCGTCGTCGCCCGCCAGCGCGGCGGTGTGCGAGGCCGCGGCCTCGGCACCCAGTGCGGTGCGCCCGACCTTGACCATCACCACCGGCTTGCCGTTGGCCTGCGCCAGGGCCAGCGCGGCGCGCAGGCGGGGGCCGTCGCGGCAGCCTTCCATGTAGGCCATGATCACGTCGGTGTCGGGGTCCTGCGCGAGCCAGGCCAGGCAGTCGGCGACCTGCACGTCGGCCTCGTTGCCGGTGGTGGCCCACAGCGACAGGCCGACGCCGCGCGCCCGCGCCATCGCGTAGGCATAGGCGCCGAACGCGCCCGACTGGCTCACCAGCCCGATGCGCCCCGGCATCACGCGGCCCACGCCGGGCGCCGGTGAGAAGGTGGCGTACACGTGGCGCGCGATGTTCATGAAGCCCAGGCAGTTGGGGCCGACCAGCCGCACGCCCGCGGCACGCGCCTTGTCGCCCAGCCGCGCCTGCGCCGCCGCGCCCTCGGCACCCACTTCGGCAAAGCCCGAGGAGAACAGCACCACGCCCTTCACGCCCGCCGCGATGGCGTCGTCGAGCGCACCGTCGACCAGCGCCGACGGCACCGCGAGGATGGCCAGGTCCACCGGCTGGCCGATGGCGCGCAGGCTGGGGAAGGCCGGCAGGTCCTGGATGCGGTCGGCGTTCGGGTTGACCGGGTACAGCGCGCCCTCGAAGCCGAAGCGGCGCTGGTAGTCGACGGGAATGCCGCCGATCTTCTGCGCGTTGGACGAGGCGCCGACCACCGCGATGGCGCGCGGCGCGAACAGCGCCGACAGGGATTCGGCTTGCGAAGAGAAGAAGTCCATGGGCATGGCGGAGGGTTCGGAAGTCAGAAGTTGTGGCGGATGCCGGTGGCGAGCACGCGCACGTCGTTGCCGCTGTTCGGCGTGACGGCGATGGTCGCGAGCGAGGCCGAGGCGCCGTGCCGGTTCAGCAGGCGCAGCCAGCGCGCATAGACCACGGTGCGTTTGCTCAGGTAGTAGTCGTAGCCCAGCGTCCAGGCCAGCTGCGAGCGTTCGCTCTCGGCCACCTTGCGCTGCGTGGCGCCGAAGATCAGGTTCGAGGCCGGCGTCACGTTGTAGGTGGCGCCCAGGTTCACGAGCTTCGCGGTCGGCACGTTGGGCAGGCTCGAGGCGTTGCGCACGTAGCTGGCGTACAGCTGCAGGCCGATCGAGTGCAGCTCGTAGGAGCCGGTCAGCGCCTGGTAGGTCGTGGTGGCGGGCGAGGCCACGGGCGCCGCCGCCGAGCCCGAGCGCGCGCGCTGGAAGGCGTAGGCGATGTAGTAGGGCTTGCGCGCCCAGCCGATGTTGCCGCCGTAGACGTTGCCGCTCTGGTGGCTCGGCGCGCTCGATTCGCCGGGCGCGTAGGCCAGGTCGGCAAAGAACTCCATGCTGGCCGGCGTGCGGTAGCGCACCATGTTGCTGGCGCGGGCCGCGAAGGGCGTGAGGCCCGGTTGCGCGTCGGTGGCCGCCACCAGGTTGATGGGCGAGAACACCGAGTTCAGGCCGTAGGGGTCGGCCTTGAACAGCGCGTAGAACATCGGCGTGTACATGCGACCCGCGTCGATCTGCCCCCACGGCGCCGAGAACCCGACGAAGGACTGCCGGCTGAACGACATCGCGGGGCCGGGCAGCGTGCCGTTGCCGGTGTCGGGGGCAAAGCCGCTCTCCAGCGTGAAGTGCGCGCCCAGGCCGCCGCCCAGGTCCTCGGTGCCGCGAAAGCCGATGCGCGAGGCGGTCTGGCCGCCGTCCTCCAGCCGCGTGGAGGAGGCGGGGCCCGACCTGGCGTGCGCCACGTACAGGTCGAGCGTGCCGTAGACGCTCACGGTGCTTTGCGCGGACGCAAGGGCGCAGGCCGCGAGCGCGAGGGCTGCGGTGGCTGTCTTCTTCATTTGGGTTGTCTCCGGTGTGGCGAGCCGCTAGGCGGTGCCGCCTGTGTGCTTGTCGATGTCCGGGGCTTACGATAGAAATGAAGGGCCCCCGAATCTGTCAACGCTTTGACAGATTCGTGAACACCAGGGCAGGGAGAACCCGCTGACCCGACCACCTGCAACCACCCCTCCCGACGCCGAAGACAGCGCCGAGCTGCTCGACCGCGCGCTGCGCTGGAACGAGCTGTTTTCCCAATGGCCCGACGCGCGCCGCGCCGAGCTCATGAAGTCGGCGCGGCTGGTGCGCTACCGCCGCCGCACGCAGGTGCTGGCGCGCGACCGCCACAAGCGCGAGCTGCTGGCGGTGGTGTCAGGCTGCCTGGAAATCAGCAGCATGAGCCCGCAGGGGCGCAAGTACGTCAACGCGCTGCTCGGGCCCGGCCAGGTGGCGCCGCTGGTGCGCCTGCTCGAGGACGTGCCGCTGCCCTACGACTACCACGCGCACGAAGACTCGGTGATCGTCCACCTGCCCAGCGACGCCGTGATCGCGGTGCTCGACGCCGAGCCCGCGCTGTGGCGCGGCGTGGCCCGGCTGGGCCTGAAGCGCCAGCGGCTGAGCGTGGTGCTGCTGCAGAACCAGATGCTGAACTCGGTGCGCGGGCGCGTGGCCGCCACGCTGATGAGCGTGATCCACTTCTACGGCATGCAGGTGGAGGCGGCGGCGAGCCTGCCGGTGCGGCTGTCGCAGAACGACCTCGCGGCGATGCTGGGGCTGTCGCGCCAGACCATCAACAAGGAACTGGGGCGCCTGGTCGCGGAAGGCGTGATCGACATGAGCTACAAGCGCATCCGCATCGTGGACCCCGACCAGCTCGCGGTCATCGCAACGGGCACCGGGCCGCAGTGAGCGGCGCGCACCGCAAGGCGAAAGCTCAGGGGTGGATCTTCTCGCCCTTGGCGAGCATCTCGACGAACTGCGCGATGCGCCGGGCGCGCGTCTCGGGCTTCTTCGCGCCCTGCGTGCGGAACAGCACGGCGAAGCGGTTGCGCGCATCGAGCGTGGCGAAGAAGGCCTTGGCCTTGCGGTTGGCGTCGAGCGCGGCCTGCAGGTCGGGCGGCACGGTGGCCACGCTCGGGGCGTCGTAGGCCGCCTCCCAGCGGCCGTCGGCGCGGGCGCGCTCGACCTCGGCCAGGCCGCCGGGCTGCATGCGGCCCTCGTCGATGAGCTTCAATGCCTTGTCGCGGTTGATCTTCGACCAGATGCTGCGCGCGGTGCGCGGCGTGAAACGCTGCAGGAAGAACTGCGCGTCCTGGCTCTTGCGCTGGCCGTCGATCCAGCCGAAGCACAGCGCGATCTCCAGCGCCTCGGGGTGGTCGACGGAGGCGATGCCGCTGGCTTTCTTCGCGATGCGCAGCCAGACGCCGGCGTGGCTCGCATGGTGTTTCTTGTACCAACGCAGCAGCGCGGCGGCGTCGGCGCATTCCAGCGGCGTGTCGTCGACGATGCGGTCCACTTTGACCGCGGTCTTCTTCGCCGCCGGGCTCATGGCACCCACCAGTAGCGCAGCGCGTGGAAGTAGATCGGCGCCGCGAAGATCACCGAGTCGAGCCGGTCGAGCATGCCGCCGTGGCCTTCGATCATGGAGCCCCAGTCCTTCACGCCGCGGTCGCGCTTGATGGCCGACATCACCAGCCCGCCGAAGAAGCCCAAGAGGCAGATCATGAAGGCCATGAGCGCCGCCTGCCACGGGTTGAAGGGCGTGGCCCAGTACAGCGCCGCGCCCATCGCGGTGGCGCTGGCCACGCCGCCGATCAGGCCTTCCCAGGTCTTGGAGGGCGAGAGTTCGGGCGCCACCTTGCGTTGGCCGAAGAGCTTGCCCCACACGTACTGCAGCACGTCGCTGCCCTGCACCACGATGACCAGGAAGGCGATCAGCAGCAGGTTGCGGCCCTCGAAGCCCGGGATCTGCAGCGTGAGCAGCGCCGGCACGTGGCTGATGCAGAACACGCACACCATCAGGCCCCACTGGATCTTCGAGGTGCGCTCCAGGAAGCGCTGCGTGTCGCCGCCCACGGCCGCCAAAATCGGCAGCAGCAGGAAGGCGTAGACCGGGATGTAGATCGAGTACAGCCCGTACCAGTCGATCCAGATCAGGAAGTACTGGCCCGGCAGCGCCACGAAGAAGGCCAGCGCGATCGCGCCGTGGTCGCCGCGCCGCGTGTAGGCCAGGCTGATGAACTCGCGCAGCGCATAGAACGAGATCAGGTAGAACAGCACGATCACGCCGCCCTTGCCGAAGGCAAAGGCCAGGCCGATCACCGCCACCATGACCCACCACGCGTTGACGCGCGAGTTGAGGTTGTCGATCACCGAGTGCGGCTGGCCGTGCGCCACGCGCCACTTGAGCAGCGCGCCGATGGCCGAGGCCAGCACGAGCACGCCGAAGACGCCGCCGAAGAGCTTGAAGGTGGTCCAGGCGAAGGGGGACATTTCGATCACGAGGCGGTCCCTCCGTTGGGTTCGATGCGGTCGTACTCCGGGCGCAGGTCGAGCATGGCCGTGCGTGCGCGGGCAAGGAAGGCGACCTTGTCTTCGCCTTCCTCGAGCCGGATCGGCGCGCCGAAGCGCACCGTGCAGGCCAGCGGGATCGGCACCAGCGTGCCCTTGGGCAGCACGCGCTTGAGGTTCTCGATCCACACCGGCACCAGCCGCACGGTGGGGCAGGCGCGCGCCAGGTGGAAGAGGCCGCTTTTCAGCGGCAGCAGGATGTCGTCGCCCGTGTTGCGCGTGCCCTCGGGGAACATGATGAGCGAGTCGCCGCCTTCCAGCGCCTCCTTCATCTGGTCGACCGGGTTGCCGCCCTGGCCCGAGCCGTCGCGGCGGATCATGAGCGCGTTGAACACGTCCTTGCCGATGAAGTTGCGCAGCTTCGAGGCCTCCCAGTAGTCCTGGCCCGCCACGGGCCGCGTGAGCGCGCGCAGGTCGGAGGGCAGCGTGGCCCACAAGAGCACGAAGTCGCCGTGGCTCGTGTGGTTGGCGAAGTACAGCGTCTGCTCGGCCTTGGGCGTGGTGCCCGACCAGATGGCGCGCACGCCGGTCAGGAGGCCGGCCGCGCCGATGATGAGCTGGCCCGCCACCACCGCGAGCCCGCGGCGCACGATGGCGCCGGGGCGGGCGCTGTCGTTGCCGTCGCCATTGCTGCTGCTGTCGTTCTTGTTGTTGCCGTTGTCGTTGTTCAAGCGAGTTCCTGTGTCATGAGGGCGAGCAGGAAGAGCGCGTTCTGGCAGGCGATCACGATGGCGTGGCGCTGCATCAGTTGGCGGGTTCCCTGCACGCGGTCGGCGAGCGCGCGGGCGTTGGGCTGCGGCGGCGGGTCGCGCAGCCCGAGCACCGAAAGGGCGTTGTCCATCGCGCCCAGCGAGGCGATCTGGCCGTTGGCCAGGCCTTCGAACAGCGCCTGGTCCAGCCGCAGCCGGAAGGCGAAGTAGCGTTCGAGCACGCCCAGCACCATCACCGCGGCAAAGGCCAGGATGGCGGTGTTCGAGAGCCCGCGCAGCGTGAGCGCCAGCACCAGGGCGGCGATGCAGGTGAGCGCGAAGCCCCAGAGGGCGAGCATGGCCGCCGCGCGCAGCAGGCCGGCCAGGGTGGTGCAGGTGGCGCGTTCGTTGTCAGTCATGGCGGGAGGGGGCTG